>JACCYS010000305.1 GCA_013696365.1 Nocardioidaceae bacterium | reverse complement strand
CAGACGTGGCTGGGCGCGCGTCCAGGCTGGCCCTGGACGCCGGCTTCATCGTCAACGACTGCACCCCGTCGGTGCTGCGCACCGCTCCTCCGCTGATTATCGACACTGCACAGCTGGACAGCTGGCTGGCCGCGCTGCCTGCAGTGCTGGACGAGGTGGCCACGACCAGTGAGGAGGCCAGCACGTGACCGGGGCTGACGGTGCTGCGACGGTGCGGCACTTCCTGCGCGACGACGACATCGACCCGGCCGAGCAGACCAGCGTGCTCGACCTGGCTGCGGCGATGAAGGCCGATCGGCACGGTCATCGGCCGCTGGCGGGGCCACAGACCGTCGCGGTGTTGTTCGACAAGCCGACTCTGCGCACCCAGCTGTCGTTCAGCGTCGGCATCGCCGAGCTCGGCGGGCACCCGATGGTGCTGGACTCTCGGTTGGCCAACATCGGGGTGCGGGAGTCGATTGCCGACACCGCCCGGGTGCTCGGGCGCCAGGCCGCAGCCGTGGTGTGGCGCACCTACGGCCAGGAGCGGATCGACGAGATGGCCGCCCATGCGGGGGTGCCGGTGGTGAATGCGCTCACCGACAGTTTTCACCCGTGCCAGGTGCTGGCCGACCTGCTCACGGTCCGCGAACACCGGGGCCACCTCGCCGGGCGAACACTGACCTACCTCGGCGACGGCGCGAACAACATGGCCCAGTCGTACCTGCTCGGTGGTGCGAGCGCCGGCATGCACGTGCGCATCGGATCCCCGGCCGCATATACGCCCGACGTGCAGGTGCTGGCCGACGCGCGGCGGATCGCCGCCGCCACCGGCGGCTCGGTCGTGGTCACCGACGACCCCGCCGCCGCGTGCGAGCAGGCCGACGTGCTGGCCACTGACACCTGGGTCTCGATGGGCCAGGAGAGCGAGGCCGCCGACCGGGCCGCCCCCTTCGTCGCGTTCGCGCTGGACGAGACCGCCGTGGCGCGGGCCACCGACGACGTGCTGGTGCTGCACTGCCTGCCGGCCTACCGCGGATCCGAGGTCGCCACGGCCGTCATCGACGGCCCGCACAGCGTGGTCTGGGACGAGGCCGAGAACCGGCTGCACGCACAGAAGGGCTTGCTCGCCTGGCTGCTCGAGCAGAACGGAGACCCGACATGACGGCAGCCTCGAAGATCCCGCAGACCAAGCCAGCTCGCCAGCAGCGCATCGTGGACCTGTTGGCCAAGCACCAGGTCCGCTCCCAGACCGAGCTGGCCGACCTGTTGGCCGAGACCGGTCTGCACGTGACGCAGGCGACCCTGTCCCGCGACCTGGTTGAGCTCGACGCCGTCAAGGTGCGGGTGGCCTCCGGAGCGCTGGTCTACGCCGTACCCGCCGAGGGCGGCGACCGCACCCCGCGTGCGGGGATCGAGACGGGCGCCTCCGAGAGCCGGCTGGCCCGGCTGCTCGCCGAACTGTTGATGTCTGCCGAGGGGTCGGCGAACCTGGCCCTGCTGCGCACGCCGCCCGGTGCTGCCCAGTACCTCGCCTCGGCCTTCGACCGGGCCCAACCCACCGAGATCCTAGGGACGGTTGCCGGCGACGACACCGTCTTGGTGATCAGTCGACGAGGCGACGGTGGCGCCGCCCTTGCCGAGCGGCTGGTGGCGCTGGCCAACGACCCGAGCCTCGCCAACCACGCTGACCACTCTGGCCACCCGCACACTCTCCAAACCCCCACGGAGGCACCGTGAGCAAGGTTCTCACCTCCCTGCCCGTCGGCGAGCGGGTCGGCATCGCCTTCTCCGGCGGCCTGGACACCTCGGTCGCGGTCGCGTGGATGCGTGAGAAGGGAGCAGTGCCGTGCACGTACACCGCCGACATCGGCCAGTACGACGAGCCCGACCCCGCCGGCGTTCCTGATCGTGCGCTGCAGTACGGCGCCGAGCTCTCCCGCGCCGTGGACTGCCGGCGGATGCTGGTCGAGGAGGGGCTCGCGGCGATCGCCTGCGGCGCCTTCCACATCCGCTCGGCCGGCAGGGTCTACTTCAATACGACCCCGCTCGGCCGTGCCGTCACCGGCACGATGCTGGTCCGCGCGATGCACGCGGACGGTGTGGACATCTGGGGTGACGGGTCGACATTCAAGGGCAACGACATCGAGCGGTTCTACCGGTACGGCCTGCTGGCCAACCCCGAGCTGCGGATCTACAAGCCCTGGCTGGACGCGGAGTTCGTCGAAGAGCTCGGCGGACGCCACGAGATGAGCCAGTGGCTCACTGAGCGCGAGCTGCCCTACCGGGACAGCCAGGAGAGGGCCTACTCCACCGACGCCAACATCTGGGGCGCCACCCACGAAGCCAAGATGTTGGAACAGCTGGACGTGTGTCTCGAGTCCGTCGAGCCGATCATGGGCGTGCCATTCTGGGACGCGGCGATCGAGATCGATCCCGAAGACGTCACGATCCGGTTCGAGCGAGGTCGCCCTGTCGAGGTCAACGGCATTGCCTACGACGACCCGGTGAGCCTGGTCTACACGGTCAACGAGATCGGCGGCCGGCACGGCCTGGGCATGTCCGACCAGATCGAGAACCGCATCATCGAGGCGAAGTCGCGCGGCATCTACGAGGCTCCGGGGATGGCGCTGCTGTGGATCGCCTACGAGCGGTTGCTCAACGCCGTGCACAACGAGGACACCCTTGCTGGCTACCTAGCCGGGGGGCAGCGGCTGGGCCGGCTGTTGTACGAGGGCCGCTGGCTGGACCCGCAGGCGCTGATGCTGCGGGAGTCGACCCAGCGCTGGGTGGCCTCGGTGGTGACCGGCGAGGTCACCCTCCGGCTGCGCCGCGGTGAGGACTACACCGTGCTGCGCACCGACGGACCGGCGTTCTCCTACCACCCGGACAAGCTGTCCATGGAGCGGGTCGAGTCGGCCGCCTTTGGGCCGACTGACCGGATCGGCCAGCTCACCATGCGCAACCTTGACATCGCGGACTCGCGCGCCAAGCTCGAGGCGTACGCCGCGCAGCCACCGGACCAGGGCCACGTCCTGGTCGAGCACGGGAACCTGCTGGGCGCCCTCGAACCTGGCGGCGGTGACAGGATCGCCAGCAACCCGAGTGCCGGCGATGCCGCAGCCCTCGACGCGGCAGCCCTCGACGCCGCGGCGATGGACGCGGGCACCGACTGATGACGACCGACGCCGGGGCTTTGTGGGGCGGCCGATTCGCAGCCGGTCCGAGCCCCGAGCTGGCCGCGCTGTCGAAGTCGACGCACTTCGACTGGCGGCTGGCTGCCTACGACCTGGCCGGCTCCCGGGCCCACGCCCGGGTGTTGCACACCGCCGGGCTACTCGACGACGACGAGCTCCCCGCGTTGCTGGCAGCCATCGACAAGCTGGCGATCGACGTGACCGCCGGATACTTTCGCCCTGGGCCCGCAGACGAGGACGTGCACACGGCGTTGGAGCGGGCGCTGGTTGAGCGGCTGGGCGCACAGCTCGGTGGCCGGCTGCGCGCGGGCCGCTCGCGCAACGACCAGGTCGCCACCCTGTTCCGGATGTACCTGCGCGACGAGGGGCGGGCGCTCTCCGGGCTGCTGCTCGACCTCGTCGACGTCCTGGCGGCGCAGGCGCGCGAACACCTCGGGGTGCCGATGCCCGGACGTACCCACCTCCAGCACGCCCAGCCGGTGCTGCTGTCGCACCACTTGCTGGCGCACGCCTGGCCGCTGGTGCGCGACGTCGAGCGGCTGCACGACTGGGACCGCCGGGTCGGCGCCGAGTCCCCGTACGGCTCGGGAGCCTTGGCCGGTTCGTCCCTCGGCCTCGACCCGGAGTCGGTGGCCCGCGAGTTGGGCTTCGACACCTCCAGCGCTAACTCCATCGACGGCACCGCGGCGCGCGACTTCGTTGCCGAGTTTGCTTTCGTGCTGGCCATGGTCGGCGTGGACGTCTCCCGGTTCGCTGAGGAGATCGTGCTCTGGGCAACCCGCGAGTTTGGCTTCGTCCGGCTGCACGACTCGTGGTCGACCGGCTCCAGCCTGATGCCGCAGAAGAAGAACCCGGACATCGCCGAACTAGCCCGCGGCAAGGCCGGTCGGCTGGTCGGCCACCTGGCCGGGGTGTTGACCACGCTGAAGGGGTTGCCGCTGGCCTACAACCGCGACCTGCAGGAGGACAAGGAACCGGTCTTCGACGGGATCGACACGGTGCGGGTGCTGCTGCCGGCCTTCACCGGCATGGTTGCCACCTTGCAGTTCGACACCGACCGGCTCGCCGAGCTGGCCCCCCAAGGCTTCTCCCTCGCCACCGACGTCGCCGAGTGGCTGGTCCGTCAGGGGGTGCCCTTCCGGGATGCGCATGAGGCGGCCGGTGGCTGCGTACGCCGCTGCGAGGAGCTCGGCGTAAGCCTTGACGAGCTCACCGACGACGAACTTGCCGCGGTGTCGCCTGCCCTGACCTCAGCCGTACGGCAGGTGTTGACGGTGCCCGGGTCGATCGACTCTCGGCACGGCCGGGGCGGGACGGCGCGGCAACGAGTCGCCGAGCAACTCGACGAGCTGACAGCCCGGTCCGCACAGCTGCGGCCTGCCAGCGCCGAGCGGTGACCCCCGACCGCGACGGGGCCGCAGCGGTAGCGCTGGCTGCCCCTGTCGAGCAGGCAGCGCAATGGTTGCTCGGCCGGCGGGTGGTGCACGGACACGTGGTGCTGCGGGTGACCGAGGTGGAGGCTTACGCCGATCATAGTGATCCCGCGTCACATGCCTGGCATGGCCGTACCGACCGCAACTCGGTGATGTTCGGCCCCGCGGGTCACGCCTACGTCTACCGCAGCTACGGCGTGCACTGGTGTCTGAACATCGTCGCCGGGCCGGACAGGTCTGCCGCGGCGGTGCTGCTGCGGGCAGGTCAGATCGTGGGCGGCATCAGCACGGCTGCCAACAGACGGCCTGCAGCCAGTGGCGAACACGAGCTGGCGCGAGGCCCCGGCCGGCTCACTCAGGCGCTGGGCGTCGATGCTCGCCATCAGGGAGTAGACATGCTTGATGCGCGGTCGGCGCTGCGCCTGCTGCACCCAGCGGGGGACGCTGCCTCGGGTGGTCCGCCGCCCGAGGGGGTTGCGTGCGGCCCCCGGGTCGGCGTGTCCCGTGCTGCGAATGTGGCGTGGCGCTACTGGCTGCGCGGCGACCCCTCCGTCTCGACGTATCGACGCAGTCCGCGGGCCCCGAAAGAGGCTTGCTCTGGTGAGGGAGACTGCTGCCATGAACACCGAAGTCCTGGATGAGCTTGACGGTCGCGGGCTGATTGCGCATGCGACCGACCGCGACGCGTTGCAAGCCGAGCTGGCCGCGGGGCCGCTCACCTACTACGTGGGCTTCGACCCCACCGCGCCCAGCCTGCATATGGGCAGCCTGGTGCAGCTGATGACGGCCCGCCGGCTGCAGCAGGCGGGCCACCGACCGCTCGTGCTCGTCGGTGGCGCCACCGGCCTGATCGGAGACCCCAAGGCGGCCGGTGAGCGCAGCCTCAACAGTAAGGACGTGGTCGCTGGCTGGGTCGAGCGGATCAGCACCCAGGTGTCGCGTCTGGTGGACCTGGATGGCGTGAACGGCGCGACTGTGGTCGACAACCTGGACTGGACCGAGCCGCTGTCGGCTATCGACTTCTTGCGAGACGTCGGCAAGCACTTTCCGGTCAATCGCATGCTGGGGCGCGATGTGGTGCGCTCCCGGCTGGATGACGGCATCAGCTACACCGAGTTCAGTTACGTGCTGTTGCAGTCCATGGACTACCTCGAGCTCTTCCGCCGACACGGCTGTCGGTTGCAGACCGGCGGCAGCGATCAGTGGGGCAACATCACCGCCGGGGTCGAGCTGATCCGCCGAGCCACTGGCGAGCGGGTGCATGCACTGGCGACACCGCTCGTCACCAAGGCCGACGGCACCAAGTACGGCAAGACCGAGTCGGGCACGGTCTGGCTGGACTCCGCGCTCACCAGCCCGTATGCCTTTCATCAGTTCTGGCTGCAGGCGGAGGACTCCATGGTGGGGTCATACCTGCGGATCTTCAGCGAGCGGTCGCTGGCCGAGATCGCCGAGCTTGAGGACGCAGCAGTGCAACGACCGGCGTTCCGGCTCGCCCAACGGGCGCTGGCAGACGACGCCACGACGTTGGTCCACGGTTCAGCTGAGGCGCGCACTGCTGCAGATGCCGGTTCCGCGCTGTTCGGTAGGGGTGAGCTGTCGGTGTTGACACCCACCGTGCTCGCAGCAGCGCTGGCTGAAGCGCCGCATGCGCGCATCGAGGCCGGTCAGGCGCTGCCAAGCGCCGTGGAGGTGTTGGTGGCGACAGGGCTCGCTTCCAGCCGGGGTCAGGCTCGTCGCACGGTGGATGACGGCGGCGCCTACATCAACAACGAGCGAGTCCTCGTCGCGGACGAGCCCCTGCCAGCAGGACAACTGCTGCACGGCCGCTGGCTTGTCGTGCGCAAAGGCAAGCGATCAGTGGGTGGAGTGGAGATCGTGCGGGGAACCTGAACGGACCATCGACGGGCAGCAGGTCCCGGTGTATCGCTCTGA
>JACCYS010000291.1 GCA_013696365.1 Nocardioidaceae bacterium | reverse complement strand
GTCCGCGGGCCGACCGCACTGGTGAGCACACCCTGCTCGCGCGCAGCGGCCACCACTGCTGCGGCGTCCGGACACGAGACCGCGACAATGTTGGTGTCCACGTCTGCGGGATCGACATCGCAAGCCTGCGCCAACACGCGGGCATTGGCGTGGTCGTCGGCCAGCCGCTCGACGTGCTGGTCGAGCGCGTGCAACCCGGCCGCGGCCAGCACGCCGGCCTGTCGCCAGCCGCCGCCGAGCCGTTTGCGCCAGACCCGCGCCTCGGCCACCCGGTCGGCGCTGCCGACCATCAGCGACCCGACCGGGGCACCGAGCCCCTTGGACAGGCACACCCCGAGCACGTCCGCGACCGACCCGTAGGTCGCCAGTGCGACACCGGCGGCGACGTGCGCGTTCCAGATGCGGGCACCGTCGACGTGCACCGCCAGCCCATGGGTGTCGGCGAGCCGGCGCAGTGCTTGTAGCGCGGCCAGCGGCTGCACCGCTCCGCCGCCGAAGTTGTGGGTGTTCTCCACCGACAGCGCCGCTGTGCGTACCAAGAAAGGACCGAGATCGGGTGCCACGAGGTCGTCGACCTGGCCGCTATCGACGAGTCCCCGCGGGTGTCGCCACGTGCGCGTCGTGACCCCCGCCAGGGCGGCATGTGCCCCCAACTCGGCCCGTACGATATGTGCGTCGGCCTCACACAGCACCTCGGTGCCGACGGGCACCACCGAGCGCACAGCAAGCAGGTTGGCCAGTGAGCCGGTGACCGTGAACAGGGCGGCCTCGTGGCCGAACAGCTCGGCGACCCGCTCTTCCAACCGCCGCACGGTCGGGTCCTCGCCGTAGACGTCGTCACCGACGTCGGCACGGGCCATCGCCGTGCGCATCGGTTCGGTCGGCCGGGTGACGGTGTCGCTGCGCAGGTCGATCACGGTGTCGGACCGGCCTCAGCGCTGGCGCAACATCTCGGCGACGAGAAACGCGAGCTCAAGGCTCTGTGCGCGGTTCAGCCGCGGGTCGCACAACGTCTCGTAGCGGTTGACCAGGTCACCGGCCGCCAATGCGGCGCCGCCGCCGAGGCATTCGGTGACGTCGTCCCCGGTCAGCTCGACGTGCAGCCCACCGGGCCAGGTGCCCAATGCTCGGTGCACCTCGAAGAAGCCCTGCACCTCGTCGATCACTGACTCGAAGTCGCGGGTCTTGTAGCCGTTGGCGGTCTCGTAGGTGTTGCCGTGCATGGGGTCACACACCCAGGCAGCGGTGACGCCGGCAGCCTGCACCTTGGCGATCAGGTCGGGCAGCAGGTCGCGCACCCGTCCGGCGCCCATCCGTGCCACGAAGGTCAGCCGCCCGGGCTCCCGGTCAGGGTCCAGCCGCTCGGCAAGCGCGATCGCGGTGTCAGCGGTGACCGTCGGGCCGAGCTTGACCCCGATCGGGTTGCGCACCCGCGAGAGCAACTCGACATGCGCGCCGTCGAGCTGGCGGGTCCGTTCGCCGACCCAAACGAAGTGCCCGGACACGTCGTACGGCGCCTGGGTGCGCGAGTCGATGCGCGTCATCGCGTGCTCGTACTCCAACAGCAGCGCCTCGTGCGAGGAGTAGAACTCGACCGAGTGGAACTCGTCCATGTCCTGCCCGCAAGCCGCCATGAAGGCGAGCGCCCGGTCGATCTCGGCACCGAGCCGTTCGTAGCGCTTGCCGACCGGGCTGGTGCGCACGAAGTCGGTGTTCCAGGTGTGCACCTGGCGCAGGTCGGCGTACCCGCCGGTGACGAACGCCCTGGTGAGGTTGAGCGTGGCAGCAGACGCGTGGTAGACCTCGAGCAGCCGGGCCGGGTCGGGGGTGCGCGACTCGGGCGTGAACGCGTGCCCGTTGACCGCGTCCCCGCGGTAGGCCGGCAGGGTCACACCGTCGCGCGTCTCGGAGTCCGACGAACGGGGTTTGGCGTACTGCCCGGCGATCCGACCGACCTTGACCACCGGCACCGACGCTGCGTAGGTCAGCACCACCGCCATCGACAGCAGCACCTGCAACTTGTTGCGGACATCGTCGGCGCCGACCCCATCGAAGGTCTCCGCGCAGTCACCGCCCTGCAACAAGAAGGCCTCGCCGCGGGCCACCGCAGCCAACCTCTCCCGCAGCAGGTCGCACTCGCCGGCGAACACCAACGGCGGCTGGCGGCGCAACCGGTCGACAACCGCGTCCCGGGCACCAGCGTCGGGCCACTGCGGCTGCTGCGCCGCACCACTCGCACGCAGCGCATCCAGGGTGGGGATCGACATCTGTCCAGCGTAGGCGCAGTCCGGTGCCGGTCGGAGCCGGGTGCGTCCCGCCGTCACGGCAGCTCGGTCTCGAGCCGCGCCGCCGTCGAGGCCTGCGGGACGGCGACGTGCAGCCCGTTGTGGACGACCCGGAAGACTTCAGGTGTCGCCGTCACCACCTCGCCGTCGATGTTGATGTGCCGCGGTGGGTCGGTGCGCACCACCACCTCGCGGGTCGCCACATGGGTGACCAGCTCGTGCTCGACGAAGCGGCCGCTCCGGAACGCGGACACGATCGCGAGGTGGTCGCGGAACCGGCCCCGGGCGATCGCGTAGACGTCCAGGCTCTGGTCGTCGATGCCGGCGTCAGGCGACATCACGTTGCCCCCGCCGTAGTAGCGACCGTTGCCGATCGCCACCTGCATGGCCTCGGCGATGTCGATGGCCGCATGGTCGCCTCGCGGGAACTCCAGCCGGGCCCGGAACGGCGCGTACCCGCGGTATGCCTTGAGGGTGGCGATGGGGTAGGCCGCCGCCCCGAGGCGCCGCTTGAGGTCATGGCTGAGCGCCCGACTGACGGCGACCGACAGGCCGAGCGAGGCGACGTTGACGAAGTAGTTGCCGTCGGCGACGCCGAGGTCGACGTCGACGACCTTGCCCGAACGCAGCACCTCGCAGGCGGCGTCGACGTCGGCTGGGATGCCCATCGTGCGGGCAAAGTCGTTGGCGGTGCCAAGGGGCAGCACGCCCAACACCGCTCGTTCCCCCACGAGTTGGTCCACCACCGCGCTCACCGTGCCGTCCCCGCCTCCGAGCACCACGAGGTCACAGCCGTCGGCCAAGACCGCCTCGACCGTCTCGGGCAGTCGCGCGGCATCGCGCAACCCGAAGGTGTCGACCAGGGGCACGCCTAGGGCGGTCAGCCGCTGCTCGGCGCGCGCGAATGCCTGCGCCCCAGTCCGGGAGCCCGTGTTGACGATCAGCGCCGCCCTCGTGCACGGCACGGTCGCAGTGGTCGTCACGGGCCCAGCGTACGGGCGCCGCCTCAGCCGAAGAGGACCTCGGCTTCCTCGTACAGCTCGGGGCGCACCGTCTTGAGCTCATCGGTCCCCTCGGTCAGCGGCACCCGCACGATGTCGGTGCCGCGCAGCGCCACCATCGAGCCGAACGCCTGCTCGTGCACCGCCTGCGCGGCGTGCAGACCGAACCGGGTGGCCAGCCACCGGTCGAACGCTGTCGGCGTACCCCCGCGCTGCACGTGGCCGAGCACAACGGCACGGGCCTCCTCACCGGTGCGGGTCTCGATCTCCTTGGCCAGCCGGTCACCGATCCCGCCGAGACGGACATGCCCGAATGCGTCGGTCTCGCCGGTCAACAACTCCATCGTGCCCTCGGCGGGCGTCGCCCCCTCGGCGACCACAATGATCGGCGAGTAGCGCGTCGCGAAGCGGCTCTTGACCTGCGCGCACACCTTGTCGATGTCGAAGGGGCGCTCCGGGATCAAGATGATGTTGGCTCCGCCGGCCAGGCCGGAATGCAGTGCGATCCAACCGGCATGACGGCCCATCACCTCAACGACCAGCACCCGGTGATGAGACTCCGCCGTGGTGTGCAGCCGGTCGATCGCCTCCATCGCGATGTTGACCGCCGTGTCGAATCCGAAGGTGAAGTCCGTGCCGGACAGGTCGTTGTCGATGGTTTTGGGGACGCCGACGACGTTCACGCCAAGCTCCGACAACTTGGTGGCGACCCCCAGAGTGTCCTCACCTCCGATGGCGACGAGCGCGTCACAGCCGCTCGATGCGAGGTTCGCGGTGATGGTCTCGACGCCGCCCTCCATCTTGAACGGGTTGGTGCGCGACGAGCCCAGGATCGTCCCCCCTCGTGGCAGGATGCCGCGGACCTCGTCGATGCCCAGTGGCCGGCTGTCGTTCTCCAGCGGACCCCGCCAACCGTCGCGGAAGCCGACGAACTCCATCCCGTACTCCTTCACCCCCCTGCGAACCAGCGCACGGATAACCGCGTTGAGACCCGGGCAGTCACCCCCACCTGTCAGCACTCCTACTCGCATGGTGCACAGCCAACCATGAGCGCGCCTGTTCGAGCGGACATGGCCCGACGTGCGGACACAGCGCGACGTAGGCTGCCCGCCGTGACCTTCTCGATCGTGGGCCGCAGTCCCGACGGCCGCAGCACCGGGGTCGCCGTGGCCTCCAAGTTCCTCGCGGTCGGCAGCGCCGTGCCCGCCGCCAGGCACGGCGTCGGTGCCATCGCCACCCAGGCCTTCGCCAATACCCTGTACAAGCGCGACGGCTTGGCCCTGCTGTCCGACGGCCACAGCGCCGCCGAAGCAGTCGATGCGCTGTTGCGATCCGACGAAGGCCGGGAGTCTCGACAGGTCGGGATCGTCGATGCCGCTGGTCTGGCAGCGACCTGGACCGGCGCGGAGTGCATGGACTGGGCCGGTGGGCTCAGCGGCGACGGGTATGCCATCCAGGGCAACATTCTCACCGGTGCCGACGTGGTCACCGAGATGCAACGCGCCTGGCTCGGCAGTGCAGACCTGCGACTGCCCGAGCGCCTGCTGGGTGCGCTGGCCGCCGGTGATCTCGCCGGCGGCGATCGACGTGGCCGGCAGAGCGCCGCGTTGCTGGTGGTCGCCGACAGCGGCGGCTACACCCCCGGTGACGACTGTGCCTTCGACCTTCGGGTCGACGACCATGCCGACCCCGTCGCAGAGCTGGCCCGGCTGCTTGCGCTGCACCACGACTACTTCCAGGCACCGGACGAATCCGAGCTGCTGCCGTTGGACGGCCCGGTCGGCGACGAAGTGGCCGCACTGCTCAGCACAGTCGGACACCCCGACCTGGACAGCTGGGCTGGGGTGCAGAACTACGAGCTTCGACTGCGGCCCGGCCGGATCGACCCGTTGCTGCTGACCCGCTTGCGCGAGGCCGCCGGCAGCCAGGCTCCGCAATGACCGGTTGGGACCGTCGCAGGGTGCTGCTGGTCCTCACCGCCGCGTCCCCCGGCGTGCTGGTCGCCATGATCGGTGTGTTTCATCCGGCGCACCTGACCGATGCGACGGCGCAGACCTGGCTGGGCATGCACGTCGCGCTGCTGCCCTTGTTCCCGCTGCTCGCACTCGCGCCCTGGCTGGTGGCCAGACATACCGGCGCGGTCGCTGGCTGGGTGGCGCTGGCCCTCGGCTATGTCTTCGCGACGTTCTATACCGGCCTCGACCTGCTGGCCGGGGCCGCCGCCGGGGCGCTGCAACTGGCCGGCTCGCCAGACCGGAACATCATGTTCAACCTGGGCAACGACCTGGCCGTGGTGGCTGTCTGGACGCACCTGGGCCTGGCCGTGCTGGTGTCGCTGCTGGTGGCGATCAGGGCAGGTCGCAGGCACCTGACCCTGTCGGTGGCGGGCGGGGTGCTCGTCGCCGGCGCCTCCTGGTCGTTCCTCGACAGCCATATCTACTGGCCGCGTGGGGTCATCACCATGATTGTCCTGGCTGCCGGCTGGGCGGTGCTGGCTGCCGTCGTGCCGCTGCGCCCGGCAGCTCGCACACCGTAGCCAGGATTAAGCGGCCTCGACGTCCGCTGAGGGCGTGTCCGGGTCTTGTCCGGGTCTCGGCGCCACCGTGTTGGATGCCTTGCCCTTGGTGGCGTAGACGTCGACGTACTCCTGCCCGGACAGCTCCATGATCTCGTACATGATCTCGTCGGTGATGGCCCGCAGGATGTAGCGGTCCCCCTCCATGCCCTCATAGCGAGAGAAGTCCAGCGGAGCCCCGAATCGAATGTGTGGGCTGTGCCAGCGGCCGAACTTCTTGCCCGGTGGTGCGACCACGTCGGTGCCGATCACCGCCACCGGCACCACCGGCACCTTGGCCTCCAGCGCCAGCCTGGCGACGCCGGTCCGCCCACGGAAGAGCCGTCCGTCGGGTGAGCGAGTGCCCTCGGGATAGATGCCGAACAGCTCCCCGCGGCCCAGGATCTTCAGCCCGGTCCGCATCGCGCCCTCGGCGGACTTGCCGTTACTGCGGTCAATCGGGACCTGGCCGGCACCGGAGAAGAAGCGACGCTGCAACCAGCCCTTGAGACCGGGTCCTTGAAAGTACTCGGCCTTCGCGACGAAGGTCACGCGGCGGTGGATGACCAGCGGCATGAACAGCCAGTCGGCATAGCTCAGGTGGTTGCTGGCAAGGATCACCGCGCCGGTGCTGGGTATACCGTCTGCCCCCTCCACCCGAGGACGGAACACCGTCTTGAGCAGGGGGCCGACAAGCACCCATTTCAGCAACCAGTAGAACACCAGGCTCCTAGCCGTCCGATCGCCCGAATCCGTGAGCGCACCCTACTGCCTCGGGGAGCATGCGACGATGGACCCGTGCGCATTTTCATTCGGTCCGGGTGGGTTGGGCATGGCCGCTGACCGACCCGGCGACGACAGTTTCGACGCCGCGTGGGCGCAGATCGTCGCGGGCTATGACCAGCAGGTGGATGGGGCCGACAGGTTCGACCCGGGGGATGACGCTGCCGATGTGGTGGTGCGCACTCCCTCTGGACCGGGCAGCTCTGCACCCGACAGCTCTGCACCCGACAGCTCTGTTTCTGGCGGCGATGTGCTGGATGTCGACGGTCACTTCGTCCCAGCGATTCCGCCGCCGCTGCCTCGTCCCCGCGGTGCTGTTGGCCTGGCGTGGGTCGCGGTGATCTGCGGCCCCCTGCTGCTGATGTTCGCCGCGGCAATCCAGTGGCGGATGCCGACTCTGCTGACGACGGCCTGTGTGCTCGGATTCGTCGGCGGGATGATCTTCCTCATCATGCACCTGGACGACCACCGCCGGGACGTTTCGGACGGTTGGGACGACGGTGCACAGATCTGAGACCACGCCCCGTCGATCCAAGGAGTTCCGTGCCCACCAGTGACACGATCGAGATAACCGGCCACCTGATGGACGGTGGCATTTTGTCGCTGATCCTGAACGACGTCCGTGAGTACGACGGCGACTACACCATCGACCGCTTCGATGTCGGCCGAGAGACCAACGACACCTCCCACGCCAAGCTCACCATCATCGCGGCCGACGACGAAGCACTGCAGCGACTGCTGATGCGACTGCAGACCCGCGGCGCCAACCTGGTCGACCCCGGCGAAGCCACCCTCGAGAGTGCCCAGACTGACGGCGTCTTTCCCGACGGCTTCTACTCCAGCACCAACCTCGAAACCAGCGTCCGCCTCGGCGGGCGCTGGCTGGCGGTCGGCAACCCCGAGATGGACTGCGGTCTCGTAGTCTTCGGCGACGGCGACAACACCCGGGTCGAGACTGTTCCGATGTCCGACATGCGCTCCGGCATGCGAGTGGTCTGCGGGGCAGGTGGTGTGCGGGTAGGGGTGCCCGCGTTGGATGCCACTGCAGAGACCTTCGGGTTCATGGAGTCCGAGGTGTCCAGCGAGAAGCCGCAGGCGGTGCTCGTACGTCAGGTGGCCGACGGCATGCGGGAGGCGAAGGCAGCCGGCCAGCGTGTTTTGTGGG
This sequence comes from Nocardioidaceae bacterium, assembly GCA_013696365.1. Classification (GTDB taxonomy): domain Bacteria; phylum Actinomycetota; class Actinomycetes; order Propionibacteriales; family Nocardioidaceae; genus JACCVL01. The sequence continues at coordinate 15,088 of JACCYS010000291.1, read as the reverse complement.
TTGGCGGCCCGGGTGTGGTGCACACCGGCGCCGCACCGGCGATGGTGGCGATGGTCGAGGCCGGCTTCGTGGACTGCCTGTTCGCCGGGAACGCCCTGGCTACACACGACATCGAATCGTCGCTGTACGGCACCTCGCTGGGTGTCGACCTCGCCCACGGACGCGGTGTCGAGCACGGCCACGAACACCACATCCGGGCGTTGAACACGATTCGCAAGGCCGGCTCGGTCGCTGCGGCGGTCGATCAGGGCGTGCTCACCGGCGGCATCATGCATGCGATGGTGCAAGGTGCCCACCCGTTCGTGCTGGTGGGCTCGGTGCGCGACGACGGTCCCCTGCCGGACGTCTATACCGACGTCCTGGATGGCCAGCGGGCGATGCGCGCACAACTGCACGACGTCGGCTTCTGTCTGATGGTGGCGACCATGCTGCACTCGGTTGCCACCGGCAATATCTTGCCCGCGACCGTGCCATTGGTGTGTGTGGACATCAATCCGGCCACCGTCACCAAGCTGGCCGACCGGGGTTCGTCGCAGGCCCGCGGCATCGTCACCGACGTCGGGCTGTTCCTCGAGCAGTTGGCGCACGAGCTGGTCCCGACGTACCGCACCGCCCGCTGACCCACCCCACTCCTCCGGCCGCGCGCCACGTAAACGTGGCCTGTTGACCCTTTACGTGGCGCCGAAAGAGGGTGGGCGGCGGGGGCGGCGCCTGCACTTAGTGGCTCAGAGCTGCGGCACCTGCACCCGGGCCCCGGTGTGCAGCGACTCCACCCCGCAGGCGGCCACCACCGCCGCCCGGTACCCGTCGTGCGCAGTCGGCCCGTCCACCTCGCCGCGCCGCAGTCCGTCCACCCAGCTCGCCAGCTCGATCCGGTAGGCGTCGGCGAAGCGGGCGACAAAGTCTGCAGCCACCTGCACCTGGTCGCCTCCGTGCGCCCGTGCGGCCAGACCGTACGGCGGTGTCAGCCGCAGCGTGCCGGCCGCGCCGACGACCTCACATCGCACGTCGTAGCCGTAGCCGGCGTTCACGAACACCTCGACCGTGACCAGTGCCCCCCGCACCGTCTCCAGCAGGGCGACCTGCGGATCCCGAATCCCCTCCACCCGCGGCGAGGTCACCGTGATCGCCGCGATCGCATCGCCCAGCAGCCACGGTATGCAGTCCAGCTCGTGGATCATCGAGTTGCTGACGATCCCGTCCGACGTTGCGGACGGGTGCGCGGCCGCGTTGCGGTGCACGCAGTGCACGACCAGTGGTCGGCCAACCTGGCCGCCAAGCACCCCTTGACGCAAGGCGACAAACGCCGGGTCGTATCGACGCATGAAGCCGACCTGCACCAACGCTCGGCCTTGGCTGGCCTCCGCGGCGACGACCCGCGCAGCCCCTTCCGCGTCCAGTGCGAGCGGCTTCTCGCACAGCACTGGCCGGTCGGCAGCGATGCACGCCAAGGCCAGCTCCTCGTGGGTCGGATCAGGGGCGGCGATGACCACGGCGTCCACAGCCTCGATCAATTCGGCTGCCGTGCCAGCGGGCTCCGCGTCGAGCTCGGCGGCGACCCGCTGGGCGCTGCCGGCGTCAAAGTCGTGCACTGACACGACCTGCGCACCGGGCACCCACCGGGCCAGCATGCGGGCGTGCGAGGTGCCCATCGCGCCGGTACCGATCACCCCGACACGGATGCGGTCCGTCATCCGGTCGACCGCCCTTCCTCGCCGCGCTTCTCGTCGTCCTTGTCCGCCCAGGCCCCTTCGATCCAGGTGTGGCGCTCATCGAAGCATGGCGGAGTGGCCCGGTCGGCATGCTCGAGGTCGCCAGCAAGGAAGTTGAGGAAGTACATCTCCGCGCCCGGGCTGGCCGAGCTGAAGTGGAAACCGCCAGGCACCAGCACCAGGTCACCGTCGCGAGCGAAGAATAGCTCCTCGCGGTCGGGGTCGGTCGCATAGTTGCAGTGCATGCCGAAAGCCTCGGGGCGAGCGAACCGGAAGTAGTAGGTCTCCTCCAGGTATGGCGAGCCGTCGACACCATCGTGGCGGTGTGGTGGCCAGCCGGACCACCCCCCGGCCGGAACGTACACCTCGAAAACGATCAGTCGGTGCGCCGGCACCGGATGCGCCAGGAGGTGCCGGACGCGCCTGCGGGCCGCCCCTCGCCCCCGATCCTCCACGCGCACCTCGGTGCCCTGCACAAGCCGGGTCGGGTACCCCGACTCGGCCGGCGCCCACCCGACGCTGCAGACGGTGTCCACCTCGATGGCCTCTAGGTGCACCGCGCTGGTGGGCGGTAGGTAGACGAGGCTGCCGGCTTCGCTGAAGACGTCGCTACGGGATAGCTCGTGCACCACCGTTTGCCCCTGCGCCCCACCGTCCTCCGACCCGGGGCCGCCAGTGGAGACGCTCACCCGCAGCCGACCGGACAGGATGACCAGCGCGCCCTCGGTGGCACCCGATTCGAGTTCCTCGGACTCCCCCGCGGCAAGGTGCAGCACGTCGACCCCGAGGGTGGACCAGCCAGCCTGCTCGGGGGTGATACCCCAGCGCGGCGGGTGCGGCGCACGCAGCTGCTGCGCGGCGGTCACGACCCGCCCCCAGACCGCCGGAGTTGCGGTTCACCTCGGACCGACTGCCAAGCCTCGATCATCTCTGCGAACCGCTGCGCCACGGCGTCGACGAGGTGCTCGTCGGTGAGCTCAGCGGTCAACCACTGGCGCGCCGCGTCGGCGAAGATGGTTCGGCCGACCGCGAAGCCACGCACGATCGGAACGGTCGAGCACGCCTCGAACCCCTGCACGAGACCCGGCCAACCGTCGTGGTGCCCGAGCAGCAGCACGCCGCGGCAGGTGGCGTCGTGATCACCGATCACGGCTGCGACCGCCTCCCATTGCGACGGGTCGTGCAGGGGGGGCAGTTTCCACCACTGCGGGCGGGCACCGGCCCGATAGGCAGCAGTCATCAGCCGAGGCAGGTCTCCGGGCTGGTACGAGGCGCCGGCCGGCGGCTGCAGCTCAAGCAGCAGCTCACGCTCGGCGGTTGAGCAGGCCTGCGTGGCCTGGGCCATCCGCGCGAGCTGGGCAGAGTGCAGCTGGTCGTCGTCGTCGGGGTGCGACCACACCATCAGCTTGGCGGTGTGGTGCGCGGGCCAACTGTGCAGCTCGGCGCCGGCGTCCTGGCCGCAGACAAACTCCACCGGCCGTGAACCCGCCGCGTCCAGCGCGCGAAAGACCCACCCGGGTTGCGCCGGCTCGGCCTCCAGCACGGCGGCACCGTACTGGCTGTCGGCCAGCAGACCGAGCTCGTCCGGCCGCGGCGCATTGTCCACGAGCCGCCGGTAGGCCCGGTACAGCAGCGCCTTGAGCGGCGCTATGTGCTCGCGCGAGGCACCCGACTGGGCGGCAAGCTCCTCCAGCTGCCACCGGTGGTCGATGGCCAGCACGTGCAACGACTGCGGGGTCGGCCGGCGCAGGCCGTCGCGATGCAGCTGGGCCAGCCGCTTATCCTCCCGGACGCGGTACGGCACATCGTCGCGCTGCAGGAAGTCCTGCAGCTCGGCACGGGTGGGCATCGCCGGGCTGCACCCGTGCCGCGAGACGACCATGGCGCCGGTTGCGTTGGCTCGCGTCGTACATTCGGCCCAGGGCAGACCGTCGAGCCACGCCGACAGGAAGCCGGACAGGAACCCGTCACCGGCGCCGACGGAGTTGAAGACCTCCACCGAGAACCCGGGCACAGTGACCGGCTCGGTGGACTCTGCCCCCGCCCCCGGATAGACCGTCGCCCCCATCGCCCCAGACTTCACCACGACTGTGGCTGAGGTGTGGCTGCGCACGGTAGCCACCGCGGCGTCGGTGTCGGTCTCGTCCGCCGCCACCGCGATCTCCTCCTCGGTACCGACGACCAGGTCGCAGAGTGGGAGCACTCCCTGCAGCGCGCGTGACGCGGCCGGGGCGCGCGCGGCCATCAACTGCCCTTCGCCCAGCGGAGCCGCACCCCACAGCGCTGGCCGGAAGTCGATGTCCAGGACAACCCGGGCACCGGCGGCCTTGGCGAGCTCGACCACCCGATAAGTGCTCTGCGCAACCACCGGGTTGGCTAGGAACGAACCGGTCACCAGCACAGCCCGCGCCGACGACACCAGCTCGGGCTGAACGTCGGCCTCGGCGGTCGCCATGTCGGCACTGTCTTGGTAGAGAAAGATTCGCGGGAACCCGTCGGACGGCCGGACGGCCAGCGCCACCGCTGCGGTCAACCGGTCGGGGTCCGCAGCCACCATCGAGACATCGACACCCTCGTCGAGCAGCGAGCGTCGCAAGAACGTCCCCCACGGGTCGGCGCCGACCCGCGACAGCATGGCTGTCCGCAGCCCCAGCCGTGCGGTGCCCACACAGACGTTGGCGGCGCTGCCGCCGAGATACATCCGCAGCGAGCTCATGCGGTCCAGACCGCTGCCCTGCTGCTCACCGTAAAGGTCGACCGACAGCCGCCCGACACACACCAGGTCGAGCAGGGCAGGCCCGTCAGCTGCCGACCTGTCCATGGGCGTCCTCCTTGCTCTGCAGGCTTGACAGCAGCAATACGATCGCGTGTCATGGAACGCTCCAACACTGCAGTTGTCAAGTCCCGTGCGATCACCCCCTGTTCGAGCGGCGATGGTGTCGGCCCCACCGAGAGTTGGCCGTCATGACCCCCACCCAAGCCCTGTCCAGCCCGGTCCGGATGGGGCTGGTCGGCGTCGGCTGGATGGGACACCTGCATACCCGGGCACTGCGCAGACTGCGCGACCACTACCCCGACCTGCCCGAGCCCCAGTTCGTGATCGCGGCCGACTCCCTAGCCGGCCAAGAGGCCGAAGCGCGCTCTCGGCTGGGCTACGAACAGTTCAGCACCGACTGGCGCGAGGTCGTGTCGCACCCGGACGTGACCGCGATCAGCGTCACCGCGCCCAACCAGATGCATGCCGAGGTCTGCATTGCAGCAGCCCGCGCCGGTAAGCACATCTGGGGCGAGAAGCCGCTCGGACGCGACGCCCACGAGACCGCAGCCATTGCAGCTGCCGCCCGCAAGCACGACGTGCGCACGATCGTTGGTTTCAACTACCGGCACGTGCCGCTGGTCCAGCACGCCCGTTCGCTGATCGAAGCAGGCGAGCTGGGCCGGCTGACGAGGGTGCGCGGCACATTTCTCGCCGACTACGCGGCCGATGCCGCAGGCGCCTTCAGCTGGCGTTTCGAGCGCGCCAAGGCCGGCAGCGGGGTGCTGGGTGACCTGATGTGTCATGTGGTCGACCTGCTAGAACACCTCGCCGGGCCCGTGCACAGCTTGGTGGCCCAGGACAGCATCACCCACACCCACCGCCCGCTGCCGACCGCTGGCGCCGGCACAGGGGCTTCACATTTCGCTGCTGGTGGTGGCGACCTCGTGCCGGTCGAGAACGAGGACCATGTCAACTGCCTGGCCCGTTTCGACAACGGTGCGACCGGAAGCCTCGAGGTCGGGCGAGCGCTGGTCGGTCCGCATGTGAGCATGGGATTTGAGATCCACGGCACCGCCGGCGCCCTCGCGTGGAACTTCGAGCGGATGAACGAGCTGCGCTTCTACACCCGCCACCCAAGCGGTGGCGACGGCTTCAGCACCGTCTTCGCCGCGGCAGCACACGGTGACTTCAGCCGCTTCCAACCTGGCACCGGCATCCCGATGGGCTATGACGACCTCAAGGTGATTGAAGCCAGCCGGCTGGTCGGCTCGATCGTCGACGGACACCCGTACGGACCCACCTTCGACGACGCCGAGCGCGCCACCGCGGTCGTGGCGGGCATGGAGGCGTCGATGCGCTCGGGGGCGTGGGAGCACGTCTTGTGAGCCAGCGCCGGGTGGGCATCCGGGCGACCATCCACGACGTGGCGGCCCAGGCCGGAGTGTCCAAATCGTTGGTGTCGCTGGTGCTGCGCGACCAGCCCTACGTCAGTGCGGAGAAGCGCGAAGCGGTGCTGCGCGCCGTTGACGAGCTCAGCTACCGGCCCAACAGCGTCGCCCGCAGCCTGGCGAGCCGGCACACCCACACCATCGGGGTGCTGGTGCTGGATCTGCACAACCCGGTGTTCGTCGAGATCCTGGACGGCCTGCACAGCGGAGCAGACGATCCACATCTGACGACGCTGCTGGTCAGCGCTGGCGGCGACTCCGAGCGTGAGCGCCGCCTCGTGCTATCGCTGCTCGACCTGCAGGTGGACGGACTGGTCCTGGTGGGGCACCGGCTGACAACCGAAACCGTCACACAGGTGATGGCGGAGAAGCCGGTCGTGGTGGTCACCCGGCGAGACGTCCGCCGCCGCGGGCTGGACACCGTCTGCAACGACGACCGGGCGGGCGCCGGTCTGGCTGTGGCGCATCTCGTTGAGCTCGGCCATCGAAACATCTGGCATCTCGATGGCGGCAGGTCGGCGGTGGCGCAGGACCGCCGGCTCGGTTATCAGGACGCGATGCAGACCCACGGTCTCGGCGCGCACACCACGGTGGTGGGGGCAGGCTTCAGTGACGACGCCGGATGGCAGGCCGCCGGTGCAGTGCTGGATGCTGGCGAGCGGCCGACGGCGCTGTTCGTGGCCAACGACTTCAGCGCGCTCGGCGCGGTGGCCAGGTTGGAGCAGGCAGGCGTCCGGGTCCCAGCCGACATCTCGGTGGTGGGCTACGACGGGATGGCGCTGGCTGCGATGCGGCGCATCGACCTGACCACGGTCGCCCAGCCATTGCACGCGATGGGTCTACTCGCGGCACGGATGCTCTCGGCACGGATCCAGGACCCGACCCGCCGAGCGCGCAACACGGTGCTCCGGCCAGCACTCATCGCCCGATCAAGCTCGGCCGGACCACCGGCCACGGCTGACGCAAGGAGCCGAGAACGATGACGACACCCACCGTGGCCATCCTCGGGTCCGGCAGGATGGCAGCGACCCGGGCGGAGGCATTGCGTGCGGCGGACCCTCGACTGCGGCTGATCGTCTGCAGCCGCAGCCGCCAGCGCGCCGCGGCACTGGCCTCAGCATGCGGCGCTGAGGCCCTCGATGCGGACACCGACCTGGGACAGTTGGGCATTGACGCTGTGCTCGTGTGCAGTGCCACCGTGCATCACCAGGCCGACACTGAGCGGGCGCTCAGGCTCGGCGTACCCGTGCTGTGTGAGAAGCCACTGAGCCTCAGCGTCGACTCCGCCCGGGTAATGACCGAGCTGGCCGAGGCCGCCGGGGTGAGCTTGTTCGTCGCCTTCCATCGCCGCTTCGACCCGGCGTACGGCGCGCTGCGTGCCCGGATGATCGCCGGCGAGATCGGCACCATCTATCACCTGCGCACCGTCTCATTCGACGTGCGCCCCAGCACCCCTGAGTTCATCGCCGGCAGCGGTGGCATCTTTCGCGACCTGCTGGTGCACGACATCGACGCGACGATGTGGACGACCGGCTGCGAGGTGGCCAGCGTTCGAGCCACCGGCGCCGTGCGGTACTGGCCGGACTATGCGGAGGGCGACGACTTCGACGTCGCCACAGTCTTACTGACGATGTCTGACGGGCTGGTTGCCACAGTGCACGGCAGTAGGCACTGCCCCCTGGGACAAGATGTCCGCACCGAGGTGCTGGGCTCGCACGGCAGTCTCAGCGCGGGCCTTGGTCCGCACACACCGGTGCAGGCGGTGGAAGCCGATCAGATCTTTGCCGGCAGCGGCTACCAGTCGTTCCAGCAGCGCTGGGCCGAAGCCTTCGACTCCGAGACTGTCGCCTTCTTGCGCAGCGTTGTCGACGGCACCGCGTTCGACGGTGCCACCGCCCGCGAGGCCCTGGCCGTACAGGTAGTGGCAGAGGCCTGCGTCAGCAGCGCGGACACCGGCCGCGCGGTGCACCTCTCCCCCACCTGACCCACCGCCTCCAAGTTGTCGGGGATCACGCTCGGGCGAAGGCGGCCATCGTGGTCTCGTAAACGGCGGGGATCGACTCGGTAACGTCGCGGGCCCGGTGCTCGTCGGAGAGGATCTCGACTCCCCACGGACCGTCCCAGCCGGTGGCACGGATGGCTCGGATGAAGCCGGTCGTGTCGAACGCCCCGTCGCCGCAGAGCCGGCGCCGGTGCAGGGTGTCCTCGAGCATGGTGCCGACCGCCTCGGCGGACCCGTCATTGAGCTCCACCGCGGCGATGGCTGACGCGGGCAGCCGCGCCAGGTCACCGATGTCGACGGCGGAGCGCTCCACGTGCCACAGGTCGAGGCAGATCCCCAGCGCCGGGTGGTCGGCCAACTGCACCAGCCGCAGCGCCTCGTCGGGAGTACGGACGTTGCCGAACGGCATCGGCTCGAAGGCGATCCGGGCGCCGACCCCGTCGGCCTGCGCGGCGAGTAGGCGGAAGTCGTCCACCATGCGCTCCAGCGGCCAGTCGGTGTGCACCTGGTCGCCCTCGGCCTTGATGTGCCGCGCCGACAAGGCTTCTGCCGCCTCGAGCAGGTCGCGGCGCACCTGGTCGGCGTGCGCGCGTCGCTCGTCGCGGGCGAACCAGTCGCCGAGCGTCTCCACCTCGATGTGCACCAGACCGTGGTCGGCCAGCATCAGCCGCAACGCCGAGTAGCCGATGGTCTGCTTGATCGCCAGCAGGTCGGCATGTGCCAGGCCGAACCCACTGAAGCCTGCCGCGGCCGCGAGGCGGATCCGCTGCTCGATGTCGATCGGACTGACCAGGGTCGCGCCGAAGGGCACCGCCGGACCGGCGGTGGTCCACCCGGAGGCGAGCAGGTCCACGGGCGGTGTCACTTGTGCTGCACGTCCGCCTCCATCTGCTTGGCCACCGGCGAGGCCGGCCCCATGTCGCTGGACAGCTCGCTGCTGATCTCCGCGAGCTCGCTGCCGCCGGCCATCATGTTGACCAGCTCGTCCTGGCTGACCTCGTCCTTGGCGAAGTCGCCCATGCTGCGGCCCCGGCGCAACAACATGAACCTGTCCCCAACAGGGAACGCGTGGTGCGGGTTGTGGGTGATGAACACGACCCCCAGACCTCGGTCGCGGGCCTTGGCGATGTACTTCAGCACCACCCCGGACTGCCGCACCCCCAATGCGGCGGTCGGCTCGTCCAGGATGAGCACCCGGGCCCCGAAGTAGACCGCCCGGGCGATCGCCACACACTGCCGCTCACCGCCGGACAGCGTGCCGATCGGCTGGTCGACGTCGCGCAGGTCGATACCCATCGCCTGCATCTCCGACTTGGTGATGGACTTCATCGCTGCGGTATCCAGGCGACGCAGCGGACCGACCCCCTTGGTGACCTCGGAGCCGAGGAAGAAGTTGCGCCACACCGGCATCAGTGACACCACCGCCAGGTCCTGGTAGACGGTGGCGATCCCCATGGACAGCGCGTCGCGTGGCGACGACATGCGCTGCGGCTCGCCGTCCACGAGGAACTCCCCGGAGGTGTGCTGGTGGGCGCCGGCGAGGATCTTGATGAACGTCGACTTGCCGGCACCGTTGTCGCCGAGCACGCAGGTCACCTGGCCGGCGCGCACCGAGGTGGTGACATCGCGCAGCGCGATCACGCTGCCGTAGGACTTGCCGATGTCGCGGACCTCGATGACTGCCTCGCCCGCCGGTGGCGGGCCGGGTGACCCGTGATCGGCCTCGCTCGGTGTGTCCGCTGTGCCCTTGCTGCTCATCGCACAGCCTCCGCTCGACTCTTGACGAAGTTGTTGACCAGCACGGCACCCAGCAGCATCACGCCGAGGATGGCGAACAGCCAGTCGCTGTCCCAGCCCTCATAGACGATCCCCTGCCCCACCATGCCGAAGATCAGCGCACCCAGCGCGGCGCCAACAGCCGACCCGTAGCCACCGGTCAGCAGGCAGCCACCGACAACTGCACAGATGATGAAGATGAACTCCTGCCCCACACCAGTGACGCTCTGCACCGTGGTGGTCTTGAACAGCCCCAGCATGCCGACCAGCCAGCCGGCCAGCGACGTGGTGACGAACAACCCGATCTTGGTACGGAACACCGGCACCCCCACCTGCCGAGCGCTGGTCTGCGCCCCGCCGACGGCGAAGATCCAGTTGCCGGCCCTAGTGCGCAGCAACACCCAGGTGGCGACCGCAGTGACCGCGACCCACCAGAACGTCACGGCGTAGATAGTCAGTGTCGAGCCACCGAGGTCGAGCTTGACGAACGACCCGAACAGCTGTTGGCCCTGGACGTAGCCGGGTGCGTCTTGCAGACCGGTCACCGAGACCTGGTTGATGAGGATCTTGGTGACCCCCAGGTTGAGCCCCTGCAGTACGAAGAACGTGCCCAGCGTGACGATGAAGCTGGGCAGCCCGGTGCGCATCACCAGCAGCCCGTTCAGCACGCCGATGATGATCGCCAGCACCAGCGAGGCCAGGATCGCCAGCCAGACGTTGAGCTCGTACTCGGTCATCAAGATCCCGGTGGTCAACCCGGTGGTCCCCCACATCGCCCCGGCGGACAGGTCGAACTCGCCGCCGATCATCAGCAGGGACACCGCCACCGCCATGATCCCGACCGTCGACGAGGTCAGGATCCACGTGCTGGCACCAGACGCTCGGGTGAAGGCCTCGGTCGTGAGCGCGAAGAACAAGAAGATCGCGATCGCGGCGACCAGCGCGCCGACCTCCGGGCGCCGCAAGATGCTGGCCATCCCATGAGAGCTTGCGAGCCGTTCGTCGGTCGGTGGCGTCTCTGGCTTCGACTGAGCTGATGTTGTCGTGGACATCGCTACCCCCTCACCGGGTGCCATTCTCGGCGAACTGCGCGACCTCTTCGGCGTTCTCCTTGGTGATGATCGCGGGCCCGGAGTAGACCGGCTGACCTCCACCGATGTCGTTGCCGTTAATGATGTTGAGGTAGACGCCGCTCACCCCCAGGTAGCCCTGGACATAGGGCTGCTGGTCTATGGCGAACAGCAGCTTGCCGTCGAGGACGTTCTGCGCGACGTCGGCGTTGACGTCGAAGGTGCCGACGGCGACGTCTCTGCCCGCAGCGTTGACTGCCCGCACTGCCGCTCCGGACATGTCCCCGCCGAGGGTGAGCAGACCGTCGACGCTGTTGTCCTCCAGCTTGGACTGGATGGTGGCCTGAGATGCCTGCAGGTCGGTGTTGTCGGCCTGCAGGTTCTCCATCTCACCGTCGAAGGTCTCCGCGGCACCGGCACAGCGGTCCTCCAGGGCGACGTTGCCGGCCTCCTGGATCACGCAGATGACGTTCTGCACGCCGGCCTCGTTCAACTCCTCGCCGGCCGCCTCGCCGGCGATGGTCTCGCTCTGGCCGACGTGTGTGATCGCGCCGAAGTCCTGCCAGTCGTCGATCCCGGAGTTGATGGTGATGACCGGCACCCCGGCCTGCACCGCAGACTTGATGCTGGCCTCGAGGCCGTCCGGGTTCGCCATCGAGATCACGAGGCCGTCGGTCTTGGCGGCCACCGCGTTGTCGATCAGCGTGCTCTGCTTGCCCGGATCCGGGTCGCTGCTGTACTGCAGCGTGATCCCGAGGTCCTTGCCCGCCCGCTGCCCGCCGGACTTCACCACGTCCCAAAAGGAGTCGCCTGGGGCGCCATGGGTGACCATGTCGATCCGGATGTCACCGACGTCCTTGGGCGCGGCCGCCTCGCCGCCGCCACTGTCGCCGGCGACTTCTTCATCACCACCGCTGGTGTCGCTGCCGGTGCTGCAGGCGGACAGCAGCAGCACTCCGACCGCGAGCACCGCCGACAACCTCTTCTTGATCGCCATGTCGATTCCTCTCGTCCTGCCGGGTGCGTCACCCAGCTGCTTGTCCCCACGCTCAGGTGGCGGTAGGGAAGTTGAGGTGCGCGAGAGATTCCTCGCGCACATGCGGCCAGCGGGTCGACACGACCTTGGCCCGGGTGTAGAAGCGGACCCCTTCGGGGCCATGGATGTGGTGATCGCCGAACAGCGAGTCTTTCCAGCCGCCGAACGAGTGGTAGGACATCGGCACCGGGATCGGCACATTGACACCGATCATCCCGACCTGCACGCGTCGCTGGAACGATCGGGCCACCTCACCGGACGAGGTGAACACCGCCGTGCCGTTGCCGTACGGGTTGGCGTTGACCAGATCGAGCGCCTCGTCCAACGAGCCGACCCGCAGCACTACGAGCACCGGCCCGAAGATCTCCTCGGTGTAGACCGACATGTCGGTGGTCACCTGGTCGAGCAGGGTGGGACCGACGAAGAAGCCGTCTGCACCGTCCGGCACCTGCAGCTCACGGCCGTCGACAACGACGGTGGCACCGTCCTTTTCGCCAGCGTCGACGGCGTCCAGCACACGGTCGCGTGCGGCAGCGCTGACGAGTGGACCCATCTGGGCGGCACTGTCCGTGCCGGCACCGACGGTGATGGCCGCCGTTCGACTGCTCACCGCCTGCACGAGCTGGTCCGCGACCTGTCCGACGGCCACCACCGCCGAGATCGCCATGCAGCGCTGGCCAGCCGACCCGTACCCGGCCGCCACCAGCTGATCGGCAGCGAAGTCGACGTCTGCGTCCGGCATCACCACCGCATGGTTTTTGGCTCCGCCGAGGGCCTGCACCCGCTTCCCGCTCTCACTGGCACGCCCGTGCACGTAGCGCGCGATCGGTGTGGACCCGACGAAGCTCACTGCGTCGACATCTGCGTGGCCGAGCAGGGCGTCGACCACGTCCTTGTCACCGTTGACGATGTTGAACACCCCGTCCGGCAGCCCTGCCTGTGCGTACAGCCGGGCCACCAGCTCGGATGCCCCGGGCACCCGCTCGCTCGGTTTCAGCACGAAGGTGTTGCCGCACGCGATCGCCACCGGGTGCATCCACATCGGCACCATCACCGGGAAGTTGAACGGGGTGATTCCCGCACAGACCCCCAGTGGCTGGCGGAACGAGTGCGAGTCGATGCCGCTGGACACCTGGTCGCTGAACTCGCCCTTGAGCAGTTGCGGGATGCCGCAGGCGAAGTCGACGACCTCGCGCCCACGCACCACCTCACCCCGGGCATCGTCGAGGGTCTTGCCGTGCTCGAGCGACACCACCCGGGCGAGCTCGTCGGTGTGCCGGTCGACCAGCTCGCGAAAGGCGAACAACACCCGCACCCGGGCGCTCAGAGAGGTCTGCGACCACGGGCCGAAAGCCGCCCGGGCCGCCGACACCGCAGCGTCGACATCCTCCGCGGTGCCCAGCCGCACCTGCGCTTGCGGCCTGCCCTGCGCGGGGTCGAAGACGTCACCGGTGCGGCTGCCACTACCGGCAGTCTCCAACCCTGCGATCCAGTGCTCGATGGTGCGCATGTCAACTGCCTCCTTCGGTCGGGCCCTGACCATACGGCGCCGCGGGGCGCAGGTACGGCTGCTGCGCCTGCTTGTGGCGCTCATAGTCGGCGCGCGCCGCGCGGGTCGAGTCCAGCGCGGACACCTCCGCCACCGGCACCTCCCACCACGCAGGGCTGGACGGTGCCGCCACCAGCGGGTCGGTCTCCACGTGCACGACCGTGGTGTGGTCGGACTCGCGGGCCTTCACCAGCGCCGCGCGCAACTCGTCCACTGTGCTCACCGCGTGCACGTCGGCACCGAGACTTGCCGCGTTGGCCGCCAGGTCGACCGGCAACCGGTCACCGTCCAGGCCGGTCTGGGTGCGGTAACGGTAGCGGGTGCCGAAGCGCCGGGTGCCGAGTGACTCGCTGAGCGCACCGATCGAGGCGAAGCCGTGGTTCTGCACCAACACCACAACGAGCTTGACCCCCTCGGCGACCGCGGTGACCAGCTCGGTGGCCATCATCAGATACGACCCGTCGCCGACGACAACCAGCACCTCGCGATCCTCGCCCTGGTCGAGCGTGGCGAGCTTGACCCCCAGGCCACCGGCCACCTCATAGCCCATGCAGGAGTAGCCATACTCGACGTGGTAGCCCTTGCGGTCGCGGGTGCGCCACAGCTTGTGCAGATCGCCCGGCATCGACCCGGCAGCGCACACCAGCACGTCCGTCGGTGCAGCCACGTCGTTGAGCACGCCGATCACCTCTGACTGTGCCATCGGCGGCCCGTGCCCCAGCGTGTATGCCCTGCCGACTGTGTCGTTCCACTCCCGCGCCAGCGTGCCTGCGCGTTCGGTCCAGTCCCCTTCAGCGGTCCAGCCCACGAGAGCCTTGCGCAGGCCGCTCAGCCCCTCGCGGGCATCGGCGACCAGCGCGGTCGCCGACTGCTTGTGAGCGTCAAATGCCGCGACGTTGAGGTTGACGAAGCGCACCTGTGGGTTCGCGAAAACGGTGCGCGATGCGGTGGTGAAGTCGCTCCAGCGGGTGCCCACCCCCACCACCACGTCGGCGTCGGCGGCCAACGAGTTGGCGGCGGTGGTTCCGGTGGCGCCCACCGCTCCGACCGCCTGGGGATGGTCATAGGTCAACGCACCTTTGCCGGCTTGGGTCTCGGCGACGGGGGTGCCGGTGGCCTCGGCGAATGCTCGCAGCTCCTCGGTGGCCCCGGCGTAGATCACGCCCCCACCGGCCACCAGCAGCGGCCGTCGAGCAGAGCGCAGCACCTCGACTGCAGCGGAAAGCGTCACCGGCTCCGGCACCGGACGCGGCACGTGCCAGACGCGGGTGTCGAACAACTCGGCTGGCCAGTCAAACGCCTCGGCCTGGACGTCCTGCGGAAGCGACAGCGTCACCGCACCGGTCTCCACCGGGTCGGTCAGCACCCGCATCGCTGCCAGCAGGGCCGCCGGCAGCTGCTCCGGGCGCTGGATGCGGTCGAAGTACCGTGACACCGGCCGAAACGCGTCGTTGACGCTGACGTCCAGGCTGCTGGCGTGCTCAAGCTCCTGCAGCACCGGGCTGGCGACCCGGGTGGCGTAGGTGTCGCCGGGCAGCAGCAGCACCGGCAGCCGGTTGATGGTGGCCAGCGCGGCACCGGTGACCATGTTGGTCGCACCCGGCCCGATCGACGAGGTCACCGCATACGTCGCCAACCGGTCACACTGCCAGGCGTAGCCCACGGCCGCGTGCACCATGGCTTGCTCGTTGCGGCCCTGCCGGTAGCGCAGGCGAGGCCGGTTCGGCTGCTCACCGG
>JACCYS010000289.1 GCA_013696365.1 Nocardioidaceae bacterium | reverse complement strand
GTTGAGTTGTTCGGCTTCCCGTTGCTGGGTCGTACGGTGCTGGTGCAGCGCCGGGCCGACGGGCTGACCGTCTACGACCAGGCGCGCACGGTGACCCACGCCGTCGGCGTCAACTCCGGGCGATACCAGGACCTCGGGCCGCTGCGCGGAGTGTTGCCGATCACCAACACCGGTGGCCTGTTTCCGGGGTCAAGCGAGCGCGACACCACTGCGTTGTCGTACCTCTTCGTCCAGCCCGGGGCCACCTTCTCTGCGCAGTCACGGGCGGCGCGCAAGTACGCTGACCGGTACTTCAACACGCGCGACGACATCGTCGGCGTCACCGGCTCGGTGCCCGCCCGTGCCCTGCAGGGGCGCATCATCAGGGACCGGCTGCCGGTGGTCGAGGCCCTCACCCTCGGGGCCATCGTGGTGATCGTCGGGGTCAACTTCGCCTCAGTGGTGGCGCCGGTCGTCACCCTCGTCACGACCGCGGTCGCGTTTGTGCTGACCCTGCGACTGTCGGGGTACTTCACCGATCTTTTTGACGTCGCCAGCCCCACCGAGCTGGAGCCGGTCGTGGTCGCCCTGCTGCTGGGGGTGGTCACTGACTATGTGGTGTTCTACTGCTCGGCGCTGCGCCACCAGCTGAGGGCCGGAGCCGACCGGCTCACCGCCGCACGCAACGCAACAGCCCAGTTCGCGCCGATCATCGGCGTCGCCGGCCTGGCGGTGGCCGCAGGAACGGCGGCCCTGCTGGTGGCAGAGTCAGCGTTCTTTCAGGCGCTGGGCCCGGCGCTGATCTTCACCGTCTTCACTGGCTTGATTGTGGCGATCACCTTGGTCCCGGCCTTCATGGCGGTGCTGGGCAAGTGGCTGTTCTGGCCGACCAGGCCCGAGCCTGTAGTACCCGCAGAGCCGGTTGCGTCGGCCGCCGAGTCGGCGGAGCCCGCGCAGGCTCGGCGCTCGCGGTGGTCCCGGCTGTCGCCGGTCGACTGGATCACGGCGAGCCGACGCAACGCGGCGATCACCGTGGCGGCGTGCGTCGGCGGCCTCACCCTGGCCGCCCTGCCAGTGGTGCGTCTCGACCTCGGCGTGTCGTTCGTCGGCTCGCTGCCCACCAACACGGAGGTAGCCCAGACAGCCACGGCCGCCGAGGCGGGTTTCACCGAGGGCATCCTGGCGCCCACCGTGCTGCTCGTCGAGGGGGTCTCGCTGAGCGACCGCCAAACCGCCCTCAGTCAACTTGGCGAGCAGCTGAAAACGGTGGAGGGCGTCGCCGGCGTGCTCGGCCCGCAAGACGAACCTGCCGGTCTCGAGCTCAGCGTCCTGCTGGCCGAGACCGGGACCGCGGCCCGCTACCTCATCGTCCTCGAGGACGAGCCGCTGGGCGCGCGCGCCATCCATACCGTCGATCGCATCCGGGACACGCTGCCCAGCATGCTCGGCTCCGCGGGGCTGACCGACGCTGAGGTCGGGCTGGCGGGGGACTCGGCCACCGCCTCGTTCATCGTCGCGCAGACCGAGGACGACCTGCTGCGGATCGCCGTTGCCGCAGTCTTGGCCAACTTGCTGATGCTGACCATCTTCCTGCGTGCCCTGGTGGCACCGGTGTATCTGCTGCTGGCGACAGTGCTGTCGCTGGGCGCTGCGCTGGGGCTGACCACGTTCGTCTTCGACCTGCTGGAGCCGGGGGTCGGACTGACGTTCTATGTGCCGTTCGCCGCCGCCGTGCTGTTGCTGGCCTTTGGCTCCGACTACAACATCTTCGGCGTGGGGCATGTCTGGGATGTCGCCAGGCGACGACCGCTGACGGAGGCGATCCGCGTCGCCATGCCGCAGACGACGCGGGCAATAAACGCGGCAGGCATCGCGCTCGCGGCAAGTTTCGGCCTGCTCGCGGTCGTACCGTTGGGGCCGTTCCGCCAACTGGCGTTTGCGATGGCGATCGGCATCTTGATCGATGTCCTCGTCGTACGGTCGGTGCTGATGCCAGCGCTGCTGACGCTCGTCGGCCCGGCCAGTGCGTGGCCTAACAAGCGGTTGCTGGCTCAGGACGGGGAGGATCCGGCGGGCTCCGCTCCGGTGCTCGGCCAAGCCACGTAAACGTGGCGCGCGGGCCCCTTACGTGGCATGCACGCCCCGTAAAGGGTTGCTGGGCCACGTTTACGTGGCTTGCGTACGGTCGGCGCGCGCGTGCGGTCAGCGAGCCTGCGCGGCGTCGTCGGGCCTTCGCAAGAAGTACGCCCCCAGCGCGCCGGCCAAGGTGGCGAACACGGCCACTGAGTAGATCGCGAGCACGACCTCCAGCACGCGCGCCACTGGACCGTCGGCACTGAGCGGCTCACCGGTGATGGTGGCCAACGCCGCACCGTGCAGTGCCTCGGCGTACTGGTCGTAGATGTCCAGGACATACAGCAGTTGGCTGGAGCCGAGCACCACCACAGCGGTGACGGTGGCGAGCCATCCGACCCGCCCGGTCAGCAACCGGCCGGCCGAGCGGGACCCGCGCACGGTCGCCGATAGCACCCCGCCCACCCGCGCCGTGCGCAGCAAGGTGAGCGCTCGGGTGAAGCGCAGGAACGGCAGTGCCAAGAAGAGCACCTGCCACCAGTTGCGCGCCCAGAAGCGGCTCTGATCGCGCGCCACGTAGGCCCGCAGCACGAACTCCGCCACAAACGCCGCCCACAACAGCCAGCCGGCCACCGACAACGCGAGCGCCAGTGGACCATCCGCTGTCAACGACTGGCCGAGCACAACCAACAGGAACAGCAGCCCAAGAGCACCCATTGGTTTGTCCAACCGCGCCGCCAACTCCTCGGCAGCGGTGGGGTCGCGGCGGGGCGCCAGCCGGGAGGTGGCGCCACTCATAGGCGATCAGCGCCCATCAGAACGCACCAAACAATGGCGCGACGGCACCAGGTGGCATGGGATGCTCCAGAGCCCTCGCCTGTTGAGCGGTGGGCGCCGCTCCGCCCAAGTGCGCCGGGTGCCACCACGCATGCTCACCCGGCGTCGGCTGATCGGGGTGATCGCGCTGGGCCCGCTCAAGCAACTCGCCGAGTCGCCGACCGAGCTCACCGGTCTGATCTGCGACCGGCACCACAGGTTGTGGGTGCGGGGGCTCGCCGATCAGCAGCCGCACTGATTGGCCGCGGCGAAACGTTGGTTTGCGGCCCGCGGTGTACAACCGCTGCGGTCCCCAGATCGCCATCGGGAACAGGGGTGCCCGAGCCTGCTGTGCAAGGTGGACCGCCCCCGGCATCAGCGGACGGATCGTGAACGACCGGCTCACCCCAGCCTCGGGAAAGACACCGACCACCTCACCGGCCCGCAGTGCCGCGGCGGCCTCGAACAACGCGCCGGCCGGAGCGGCCCGATCGACCGCGATGTGTCGCATCGAACGCATCGCCGGGCCGATCAGCCGGTGGTCACGCACGTCGCGGCGCACCAGGAAGCGAACGTGCCGAGCCGAAGCGCGTGCAGCCAGCCCCATGAACACGAAGTCGAGGAAGCTCGAGTGGTTGGCGGCCAGCACCGCCAGCCCCGAGCGCGGCACCTGCTCGTCGCCAGTGACGGTGATCTGCATTCCCAGCGCGCGGAAACCCGTCGTGATGGCAGCGATCACCGCGGGATAGGTGTTGGGCACAAGTGCTGACGATACGGTGACCAGCGTCGCCGGCCCACCGCCGAGGCCGGGCGGCGACGGACAGGGGTTGCGGCCATGAAGGTGCTCGTGACCGGGGGTGCCGGGTTCATCGGCAGCACGATCACCTCGGCCTGCCTGGATGCGGGCATCGCACCGGTGGTGCTGGACGACCTAAGCACCGGACGCCGCGAGTTCACAGCTGGCCGGTCGGCCTACATCGGCGACATCGCCGACCACCACCTGCTCGACCGGATCCTCGACGAGCATCCCGACATCACCGCCACCGTGCACTGCGCGGCGAAGATCGTGGTGCCCGAGTCGGTGGCCGACCCGCTCGGCTACTACCGGTGCAACGTCGCCAAGACCGTCGAGTTGGTGGACCATCTGCAGGCGCGCGGCGTCGACCGCTTCGTGTTCAGCTCATCGGCGTCGATCTATCGCCCCGACGACGACCTGACCGTCGACGAGGACAGCGCGCTGGCGCCGAGCAGCCCGTACGCCCGCACCAAGGCGATGGTCGAGCAGGTGCTCGCCGACGCCGCCGTCGCACACCCGCTGCGGGTGGTATCGCTGCGCTACTTCAACCCCATCGGCGCCGACCCCCAGCTGCGCACCGGGCTGCAGTCACCCAACCCCAGCCATGCGCTGGGCAGGCTTCTGCACGCCTACGAGTCGGGGGCAGCGTTCACCATCACCGGCACCTCGTGGGCGACCCGAGATGGCACCGGGCTGCGCGACTACATCCATGTCTGGGACCTGGCCCGTGCGCATGTGGCCACGCTGCAGCGCTTCGACCAGGTAGTGCCCGGGGAGCGCGGCTCAAGCGTGGTCAACCTGGGCACCGGCCGCGGCACGACGGTTCGGGAACTGGTGGCCGCTTTCGAGGCGGTGGTGGGCGAGCGGCTCGACGTGGTGGAGGCGGACCCGCGGCCCGGCGATGTGATCGGCTGCTACACGCGCAGCGACCGGGCGGCGCGGTTGCTGGGCTGGCGCACCGAGCTCAGCGAGGCCGACGGCGTCCGCGATGCGCTGGCGTGGGCACAACGCCGGCCCGAGGTGCTCGGAGTCTGAGCCCGGCCGGGCGCCCGCCGACCACGGTCACCGTCACAGGCGCGCGCGTACGTGCAGGCCGACGCCCGGGTCCACGAGCACCTCTTGCGCTGCGGCCACTCCGTCGGCGACCAGCTCGGCATCCACCGGCACCGACCGCTTGAGCAGCCCGAGCGCGATCGGGCCGAGCTCGTGGTGACGGGCCGAAGAGCCGACCCGGCCCACCGCGCGTCCGTCTAGGAGCAGGTCCGACCCAAGCGACGGCAGCCGCTCCGCTGAGCCGTCGAGGTGCAGCAGCACCAGCCGCCGCGGCGGCCGGCCGAGGGTATGCACCCGGGCCACGGTCTCCTGGCCGCGGTAACACCCCTTGTCCATGTGCACCGCGGTGCCGAGCCAGCCCACCTCGTTCGGGATCGTGCGGTGGTCGGTGTCCAGACCGAGACGAGGCCGACCGGCGGCGATCCGCAGTGCCTCGTAAGCCCATGTTCCGGACGGTGGCCCCCACCGCGTGGGCAGCGACGCCAGCTCGCCGCGGGCGATGAAGGTGACATCGCCGCCCGGCCCGACGACGACTGCTTGGTCGGGGTCGAGCTGCACCTCGACGCGCATCATGAACCGCATCGAGGTGAGGAAATCGACCAACCCGACTCCGGCACCGGGCTCGGTATGCAGCGGCAGCGCCGTGCCGTCGTCGATGCCAGCGAAGTGGTGCTCAACGTGGCCGTGCGGCGAGAGGATCAGACCCTCGGTCCACTCGCCGGCAGCCAACCGCTCGACGTGCTGGGTGCTCATCGCGTGCAACAGCGTCAATCGGTCCGGACCCGACATCGTCACGACGTCGCGATGGCTGAGATCGACCCAGCCGGTGCCCTGTTCGAGGCGCCGCTGCTCGGCAACCGGGTTGCCGTAGTGCCACGCAACGCCCGCGTCGATCCCGTCCCCCGCCACGGCGCCTGGCAGCTCGAGCAGCGGACTCACGACCCGTCACCTGCTGTCGTGATGACGGCGCAGTCCCGGCAGCGGCCAAAAACGGTCAGGTGTCCCATGTCGGTCTCGAACGCCTGATCGGTGTCCAACTGTTCCGCGAACGCCCGCGCCGTGACCGTCGGCACCTCGGTGACCTTGCCGCATTCGCGGCAGACGGTGTGGAAGTGGTCAGCCGAGCCGCCGTAGTGATACGTCGACGCGCCGTGCCCGAGGTGGGTATGACGGACCAGGTCAAGCTCTTCGAGCAGGTCAAGCGTGCGATAGACGGTGGAGGCGTTGATACCGGTCGCAGTGCGCTGCACCTCGGCCAGCACTTGGTCTGGCGTCGCATGCCCGAGGCTGCGGACCGCATCGAGCACCAGCTCGCGCTGTGGGGTCAGCCGCAGCCCGCGGGCGCGCAACTCTGCCCGCCAGTCGGCTGCGGCCGCGCCCTCAGTGCTGCTCGCCACAACACCAGAGTCTAGGCAGCCCCAACGCCCGCTCGCGATCCGCGCATTTCGTACCGGGAGCCGGAGTACGAAATGCGCGGATGGGCGCCTTGGGGGTGGCGGGACCACGCACCGTCCGAACGGGCAGAAGTCCCCGCAGATGCTGCGGTCGGGCCGCGAGCCCGTTAATGATGGAGGGGTGTCTGTCACGCCCATTGTTGCCGAGCCAGCGCTGCGTCACGTCTTGAGCAGGTTCAGCTATGGCGTGACACCGGCCCTGGTCGCGGATGCTCGCGAGCACGGCGGTTCGGCGCAGTGGTTCGAGGCCCAACTCGCCCCCGAGTCGGTGCCCGACAGCGAGGCAACGGCCGTGCGGTCGTGGTTCGGCTACCTCGACGCGCCCCCAGACCAGCTCGTCGCCGCTACCGCCAGCGGCAGCTCCTCACCCTACGAGGCGACGGCGGACCTGGCCCGGTGGACGATCCTGCGCCGTACGTACAGCCGCCGCCAGCTGTTCGAGACCATGGTCGAGTTCTGGTCCAACCTGCTGCACATCCCCTTGCTGGACGCCAGTGCCTGGCCGTTCCGGCAGGGGTACGACGCGTTGATACGGCAGCACGCCCTCGGCCGGTTCGACGAGATGCTGCCCGCCACGACGTTGCACCCGGCCATGGGGCTCTACCTCGACAATGCGCTGTCGACCAAGGAGGCGATCAACGAGAACCTCGGCCGCGAGCTGCTCGAGCTGCACACAGTCGGGGTCGGAACGGGATACACCGAGGAGGAGGTCCTCGACTCGGCGCGCATCCTGTCCGGCTGGCGGGTAGACCGCATGGACAGCTTCGCCTCGTACCACTCCGCGGCGCACCACTGGACCGGCCCCGTATCGGTGCTGGACTTCCGGGAGGCCAACGCCAGCGCGGACGGCCGCGGCATCACCGCGCGATACCTGAGCTACCTGGCGCACCACCCTCGCACCGCGCGGCGGATCGCGACCCGGCTCTGCGTACGCTTCGTCGCCGACCAACCGTCTGAGGCGATCGTCGATGTAGTTGCTGACGCGTACCTGTCGTCGGGCACCGACATCAAGGCCACGCTGCGCGCCCTGCACAGCCACCCCGACTTCACGGGCTCCGCTTCGGGCAAGATCCGGACACCCGCCGAGGACGCGATCGCCTGCTACCGCGCGTTGGGTGCACGGGCGTGGCGCCCCAAGACCGCGGCGGACTTCGGGCGCGCCGTCACCTCGCAGCTGCAACTGTTGGGAGTGATGCCGTTCGGCTGGAACTCACCGGCCGGGTTCCCCGACGTCGGCGCCGCCTGGAGCTCGGTCGGGCGGATGCTCGGCTCGCTCTACCTGCATCAGGCGCTGGCCAACCGGTGGAAGGAGCCGTACGGCGTGGTCTATCCGCCCCTGGCCGACCAGCTGCCCGTCCTGCCGGCGTCGCTGGACGTCATCGTCGACCACGTGTCCCGCCAGGTGCTGCAGCTGCCCGCAACCCCGCAGCTGCAGCGGGCCGTGCTGCAGGTGGTCGACATGCCCGCCGGACAAGAAGTCCGCACGGCCGCCGAGTTCGGTGAGTCGCGCATGACCCAGCTGCTCGCGACCATGCTGAACAGTCCCGCACACATGAGGCGATGAGGAGGGCAGATGACTACGCACAACGACGCCGTCTGCGGGTGTCCGGACTTCCGGACCTCACGCCGCACCTTTCTCAAAGGCGTGGGGGCCGCGGCCGGCGCTGGGGTCTTCACCAGCCTCGTCGGTGACGTGTTCACCGAAGCGCACGGCGGCGCACCCAAGGGTGGCAGCGTCCTGGTGGTGCTGAGCCTGCGCGGCGGCAGCGACGGGCTGTCGCTCGTGGTGCCGCACGGGGACCCCGGCTA
>JACCYS010000288.1 GCA_013696365.1 Nocardioidaceae bacterium | reverse complement strand
TGTCTGGCGGCAACTCGGCAGCCTTCATCGCCTCGTAAAGCCGGGCGAGCAGAGGGCCGCCGAGCAACTCGGGAGGGGCGCAGTTGACGGCCACCCGAAAGCGCAGTCCCTCGTCGATCCAGCGGCGCGCGTCGGCGACAGCCTGCCGGATCACCTCAAGTGACAGCGCGGGCATCAGCCCGTACCTGCGGGCCTCTGGCAGGAATGTCGCTGGTGTCAGCAGGCCCTCGGTTGGATGCTGCCAGCGCACCAGCGCCTCAACCGCAATCACTTGCTGGGTCGCGGCATCGACTTGCGGCTGGTACCAGAGGGCAAGCTCGCCCTCGCGAATGCCGCGACGCAATTGCTCGCCACGCCTAAGCCGGGCACGGGTGAAGTTGTCGTGTGACGGTTCGTAGAGCTGGCTGCCCGCCCGGTTGGCTTTCGCCTCGTACATGGCCACGTCGGCCCGGCGCAACAGGTCACTGGCTGAGACGGTGTCGGCGCTGCGGATGGCGATGCCGATCGACGCGGAGATGCTCAGCTCGAGACCGTCGACCTCGATCTGCTCTGCCAACACCGCGCAGACCTCGCGACCCAGCTCGGTGAGCCCGATCGGATCGCTGCGGCGCGTGGTCAGCGCGAACTCGTCCCCGCCGAGTCGAGCGACGTCCAGTTGGTGACCGAGGCGGGTGCGCAGTCTGTCGGCCACCTGCACGAGCACGCGGTCGCCGACGGCGTGACCGAGACTGTCGTTGATTTCCTTGAAGCCGTCCAGGTCGAGCAGCAGAAGTGCGAGCGGCCCACCATTGGCTGGTGTCGCCTCGAGATCCTGCAGCACTGCGCGGCGGTTGGGCAGGCCGGTGAGCTCGTCGGTGCGCGACAGCCGCAACGCCTCGGCGGCACCCCGGGCCTCGCGCAACGCCAGCACGAGCCGCCAGCCGGCGGCAGCCAACGTCAGCACGGCGGCCAGCGTTATCGCCAGCCGGAAGGGGTCGTCACCCGGGTCGAAGACCAACGCAGCGATGGCGACGGCTGCCGCCACGACCAGCACCCGACTACGGTTGCGGTCGTCGCGCCGGTTGAGCACCTCGGGTGGCCGCCGCCGCGCCGCCCCGACGATGAGGGCAAAGCTCAGGCCGTAGGCCAGATGCAACGCGGGGCTGTCGGCATAGGTGCCGCTATCGATGGTCAGCAAAAAGCTGCTGTCGGCGACCGCCAACAAGGCAAACCCACCTGCCAGGGTTGCCGTGCGGGCGCCGCATGCCCGCTGTCCGAGCAGGACCTGACCCATCACGACGATCGCCAGGATGAAATCGAGCAGCGGATAGAGCAGGGCAAGCAGCAGCGGTGCCATCACCGCGCTGTCTAGCGCATCCGACAGCGGTATGGCGAGCAGTGCGGCCAGGCAGGCGGCAGCCCCGCAGACCACGGCGGCCTCCAGCCAGACCCCGAGGGCGGGTCGTTCCCTGCGCGAGACCTCCATCAACAAGAATGCAGCGAGGCCAATGTAGGAGGCGAGGAAGAAGGACTCCCCGGGCGCGGGGAACTTGATCTCGCTCACCTTGTGCACGGTCAGCGTCGCTGAGCCGATCGCCCACAGCAGCACGCCCGCCGCCAGGAGCAAGAGTGCGAGGCGTCTGTCGTTGGTGCGGATGGCCGACAGCACGATGCACGTCAAGAGCGCCATGAAGTATGCCGCAACCACGGCAGTGAACAGAACGTTGCGGGTCTGCTGGCCCAGCAGTCCGGGTGGCAACAACTCGTGCACGGTGCCGGCGACCACCATCGCGGCGAAGGCGAGGCAGACCCAATCGTGGCGTATGCGGCGTAGCGCGGCCAGCGCCCGCAGCCGCGCCGACACGGCGCTGCTGACTGGCATTACCTCGCCACCTTCAACGCATCGCAATGATCGGACGAGACAGCATCGCATGCTTACTGTGCATGCGTCATGACAGTCTGTCTTCCGATCGGCAGCGACGATAGGCTTCCACGGCTCTCAGGTGCGAACGGCTGATGCGAATCGCGCACTGTGTCCGGTTAACCTGCCTTCATGACTGACCCGGCCGTGCGCCGGCCCATCCGTGGCTCCTCGGTGCTACCGGGTCGGCGCACAGAGCTCACCTTGCACACCGCCGACGGGCTCAGACTGGTGGGCGAGATAGCCCTGCCGGTTGACCGGGACCCGGTGGCCACGGTGATCTGCCTGCATCCGCTGCCGACCCACGGCGGGATGATGGACAGCCACGTCCTGCGCAAGGCGTCGTACCGGTTGCCTGCGCTGGCCGGTTTCGCGGTGCTGCGGTTCAACACCAGGGGGACCCGCAGCATTCAGGGCATGAGTGAGGGTGCCTTCGACAACGGCGAAGCGGAGCGGCTGGATCTGGCTGCAGCGGTAGAGCACGCTGAGTTTGCGGAGCTGCCCGGTGTCTGGCTGCTTGGCTGGTCCTTCGGCACCGATTTGGTGCTGCGCTACGGGCTGGAGCCCACGGTGCGGGGTGCAATTCTGCTCTCGCCGCCGCTGCGGGCAGCCAGCGATGCCGACTTGGACGCCTGGGACTCATCCGGCAAGCCGCTCACCGCGTTGGTGCCCGAGCATGACGACTATCTGCGCCCGGAAGAGGCGCGCTCGCGGTTCGCGCGAGTTGGTCAGGCCGAGGTGGTGGCCATCCCCGGGGCCAAGCACTTGTGGGTGGGTGACACCGAGCGGGTGTTGGACGAGATCGTCACCCGGATCACGCCCCAGTTGGCCGTGCCGCTACCCCGCGACTGGGCGGGACAGATGACGACCGCTGACTCTTCGATGTATGCGCAATTGGACAAACGAATCGTCGCGCCCGCACCAGAAAAGACATAACCTAGCGTCACCGTTATGCATACTAAGTCACCATCAGTCTGGAGATCAGCCATGTTGTTTCGTCAGGCGAGTCAGCCCAGGTCGGTCGGCGTGTTCACGGCAGTGGCAGCGCTGCTGCTCAGCGCGTTCGCGTTGTCGGTGCCTGCTGACGAGGCGGTTGCGACTCAGCCGGCAAGCCCCGCTGACGGCGCCAAAGCGTCGCGACTGCACCCGGATGCCCGTGCTCTGCCCGCCCGCGATCTGTCGATCGTCCGCAATGCTGCGGGTCGGCGCACGATCCGGTTCGAGTCCGGTTTGGCCAACACCGGCCGCGGCGTGCTCGAGGTGCGACCCAACGACAACGATGCCTGTCGAGCCAACGAGCGGCACGCCACCCAGATCATGTTCCGGGACCGCAACCGCAACGGCTGGTTCAACCGAAAGATCGACACGGGGCTTGCCCGCCACAGCGCAGGGTGCATGGTCTTCCACCCGACCCATGATCACTGGCACTTCGAGGCGGCGGCGCGGTATGCGTTGTGGCACCCCCGGCGGGACACGCCGATCGTGGTGAAGGGGCGCAAGATGAGCTTCTGCCTGCGCGACAGCGAGCGAGTGCCGCAGCGCTGGGCAACGCGCGACTACGCCGAGCATTACGGGGCCTGCTCCCAGCGGACCAGGCAGGGCATCTCCATTGGCTGGGTGGATGTGTACCAGGCCAACCTGCCGGGTCAGTTCCTAACGCTGCCGCGCAATCTCGCCGACGGTCTCTACTGCTTACGCACCACGGTGGACCCGCGAGGTTTGTTGGTTGAGACCGACGAAACCAATAACAGCAGCGTCCGGTCTGTGCGCATCAGGGGCGACCGGGTGTCGAGCAAGCCGTTCGAGCGGTGCAAGCGCGTGCTGTAGATCCGCCGCAGCTCAGCGCCGGTCACCCGCGGCGACCGGCTCGACCTGGGTCGACCCTTGGCTCCCGACTGGTGCCGGTGCGTCGCCCTGGCTGCTCTCGGTCTGTGCAGCAGCCTGCGGCTCGGCTTGATCCTCGGCTTGGGTCGTTGCCTCTGGGCCAAAGCTCGCCACGAGGTCACGCAGCGCCGCCAGCTGGGCGACGATCCCGTCCCGGCGGCGCTGCACCGTGTCCAGCTCGGCGCGCGCAGCGGACATCCGCCGGTCCAGGTCGCTGCGTGCCTGGTTGGACATGTGCTCTGCCTGGTGTCGCGCTGCGGTCACGATCTGTTCCGCCTCGCGCTTGGCCCGGACGAGGGCACGCTCGGCCTCGGCAGCAGCCTCGCTGCGCTGCTTGTTGGCCTGGGCGGTGGCCTCGGATGCACGCTTCTCAGCGGCCACAGCCCGCTCTTCAGACTCGCGCACCAGCTTTTGGGTCTCGCCCACCGCCTGGTCGTGGTGGTCGGCGGCCTCACGCGTCAGACGCTCACGCTCCACTGCCAGCACCCGGCGAGCTTCGGAGACCTCACGCTCGGCGGAGGCGTGAGCCTTTTCGGCCTCGCGCTTGGCGGAGGTGCGCATGCTCG
Source organism: Nocardioidaceae bacterium (assembly GCA_013696365.1). Lineage (GTDB taxonomy): Bacteria > Actinomycetota > Actinomycetes > Propionibacteriales > Nocardioidaceae > JACCVL01. Next base: position 5,264 of record JACCYS010000288.1, on the reverse strand, counting down.
TGGTCTCCTGCTCGGCGGCCAGCCGCAGTTGATCGGACTCACGCCTCGCGCTGGCCAGCATGTCCGTGGCCTGGGCGGAGGCTGCTGCCCGCTCATCGTCTGCGGCCGCGCTCAGGCGGGCCCGCTGATCCTCCAGGTCGCGCAGATGCACCACCTTGACGTCGTCGACCTCCTTCGCGGCACCTGAGCGCATGGCACTGGCCTGCTTCTCGGCCTGTGTCACCATCTGCTCTGCCTGGGCCCGGGCCCGGCCGAGCACCTCATCGGCTTGGTCCTCGGCCATCGAGAGCAACGACGCGGCTCGACCACCCAGTCCGGCGTACGTGGGCTGCCCGGCCTCGGCCATCTCCGTGCGCAGCTGCTTGAGCTGTGATTCGAGCTCGGCGACCTTGCGCTGGGCGTTGCCAGCTGCTCGCTCGGCAGTGCTCACCGCGTCGTGCTGGGACTTGAGCCGCGCCTCGACTGCGGATCGGTCATACCCGCCCCGACGCACGACCGGCAGCTCACCGCCGTCGGCGACGGCCGGGATCTGGGTGGTCTCGGCCGAGCTCTGACCGGAGTCAAAGATGGACAGTCCCTGCTGGTCCGACATGCTGGTGCCCTTCGCTGGCTGCGGTTGGCTGACGTTGACGACGCCCGGGCCCTCGTCGAGGCCCCGCTACCAGTGATTATGGTGCCAACTCAACGCCAAAGGATCCATCTCCTCAGAGTGTCGCAGCACTAACTGTGCGTCAATGGGTGGGTTGGAGTTTGCGCAGTCTCCGACTGATCTGCCGGCTGGACAAGCTCCATCAAGACGCCGCCAGCATCGCGCGGGTGCACGAAGTTGACCAGGCTGCCGGCAGTGCCGCGACGAGGCTCGTCATACAGTAGTCGGATGCCTCGGTCGCGCAGCACCTGCGCCGCGGAGGTGACGTCCCGCACGCGATACGCGACCTGCTGCACGCCTGGACCCTTGCGATCGAGAAAGCCGGCGATCGTGGATTCCTGAGTCAGCGGAGCCAACAACTGCAGTCGATCACCGGAGTCGCCGACCGCAAGCATGGCTTCGCGGACACCCTGATCCTCGTTCTCCTCCTGGTGGACGCAGGTCATGCCGAACACGCGTGCATAGAACGCGATGGCCTCGTCCAGGTCGGGCACCGCGACGCCGACGTGGTCGATGCTGAGCAACAGGTCGGCATCCATATCGACGATGGTGTCACCGGCCGCCGACATCGCCTAGGTAGGGTGCCGAACATGACTGCTGCAGCGTCGCCGACGGTCCTGGTCGCCGGAGCCCGCACGCCAATCGGTCGATTGCTGGGCGGACTGCAGACGTTCTCGGCTGCTGAGCTCGGAGGGGTCGCGATCGCCGCGGCGCTGAGCCGCGCCGGCGTTCGCGCGGACCAGGTTGACTATGTGGTGATGGGGCAGGTGCTGCAGGCGGGTGCTGGGCAGGTGCCCGCACGCCAGGCTGCTCAGCAGGCTGGCATCCCGCTCACTGTGCCAGCGACCACTCTCAACAAGGTGTGCCTGTCCGGCATGAACGCCATCGCGTGGGCTGGACAGCTCGTTCGCCTCGGCGAGGCAGACATCGTGGTCGCCGGGGGAATGGAGTCAATGTCGAATGCCCCGCACCTACTTCCCGGCTCCCGGGTGGGCACCAAATACGGCGACGCCACACTCGTCGACCACATGGCCCACGACGGCCTGTGGGACAGCCTCACCGACCAGCCGATGGGTGCCTTGACAGAGTCGTGCAACGCACATGGCTTGCGGCTCAGTCGCGAGGAGCAGGACGCCTTCAGCGCGCGTTCACACCAGCGGGCGGCCACCGCAGCCAAGAACGGACTCTTCGACGACGAGCTGGTGCCGGTCGAGGTGCCGCAGCGTCGCGGCGACCCGGTGGCCGTACGCAACGACGAGGGGGTGCGTGGCGACACCACGGTGGAGTCACTGTCGCGGCTGCGGCCAGCCTTCGCCGCCGACGGCACCATCACCGCCGGCTCGGCCTCGCAGATATCCGATGGCGCCTGCGCTGTGATCGTGATGAGCCGCTCTCGCGCCGAGCAATTGGGCCTGGGTTGGCTGGCCGAGATCGGCGCCTACGGCATGGTCGCCGGCCCCGACTCGACCCTGCAGTCCCAGCCGGCCCGGGCGATTGCCGCAGCCTGTGCAAAGCAGGGGGTCGATCCCAAAGCGCTCGACCTAGTGGAGATCAATGAGGCCTTCGCCGCGGTCGGCATCGCCAGCACCCGTGAGCTGGGGCTGGACGAGGATCGGGTCAACGTCAACGGAGGCGCCATCGCGCTCGGCCACCCGATCGGTATGAGTGGCGCCAGGATCGTGCTGCACCTCGCCCTAGAGTTGCAGCGCCGCGGAGGTGGCACAGGAGCCGCCGCGTTGTGTGGTGGCGGCGGCCAGGGCGATGCGCTGATGCTTTCAGTGCCCGCATCCAGGTGACCGCCGCCCGAAACGACGTGGCCGGGCTCGTCGAGCGCGCCCGAACCGGTGACCGGCGAGCTGTCGCTCGGCTGATCTCGCTGGTCGAGGACGCATCGCCGATGCTGCGCCAGGTCAGCAGTCGACTGGTCGGGCACGCGGGGCGGGCGCACGTACTTGGCATCACCGGCGCTCCTGGGGTGGGCAAGTCGACCTCGACGGCCGCGTTGGTCGGCGCTTTGCGGCAAGACGAGCAGACGGTGGGGGTGCTTGCCGTCGACCCGTCCTCGCCGTTCTCTGGTGGGGCGCTGCTCGGCGACCGGGTGCGCATGCAGGGCCACGCCGGCGATCCGGGTGTCTACATCCGGTCGATGGCCAGTCGGGGACACCTGGGTGGTCTGGCGTGGGCGACGCCACAGGCTGTCCGGGTCTTGGATGCGGCCGGTTGTGACGTGGTGGTGGTGGAGACGGTCGGTGTCGGCCAGTCGGAGGTTGAGGTTGCTGCCCTTGCCGACACCACAGTGGTGCTGCTCGCACCGGGTATGGGGGACGGGATCCAGGCGGCTAAGGCCGGTCTGTTGGAGGTGGGCGACGTCTACGTGGTGAACAAGGCGGACCGCGACGGCGCAACCCAGGTCGCCCGGGACCTGCGGGCGATGCTGGCGTTGTCGGAGCGCAGCGAGGGCGGCTGGATCCCCCCCATCGTGAAGACGGTGGCGGCAACCGGGGACGGAATGCCCGCGCTCGTGGAGGCGATAGAAACCCATCGTGGGTGGCAGCAGGACACCGGTGAGCAGCAGCGTCGGCGCTTGCGAAGAGCGCGTGACGAGATCGAGGCAATTGCATTGACGGCGTTGCGCGAGCGCTTCGGTGACCTGCACGGTCGCGCCGATCTGGACAGGCTGGCCGCCGAGGTTCTGGGCGGTCGCACCGACCCGTACGCAGCCGCCGATGCGGTGCTGGACACGCTTTAGAACGGCACCGCGGCGCGCAGGCCGTCGATGTCGACCGGCCCGATGTCGGTCAGCGGCCGGGTCAGCTGGGCCACCTCGCCTTGCACGCAGCGACCCGCGCCCTGGTCGGTGGAGGGCTTGGGAGGGGGCATCGGCATGTCAGGCTCCGGTGTCAGCTGTGCACCGGCTGCCGGCCGGAGTCGTCGGGTTGCGCGGGACCGGCATCGTCCTCGGCCGTCAGCGGCCTGGCGATGTCCTCCAGCGTTTGCTGCTCGGCGTGGATGCCGAGGAACATCGCCACGACGCCGCCCGCGATCATCAGTGCGGCAGCGATGTAGTACCCCGGCGCGATGTCGGTGATGTCACCGGAGGCGATCGCCTTCTCGATCAGGCTGCCGAAGTAGATCGGGCCGGTGATGCCGCCGAAGCCGGTGCCGATCGCGTAGAAGAACGCGATGCACAAGGCCCGGGTCTCCATCGGGAAGACCTCGCTGGCGGTGAGGTACGCCGAGCTCGCGCCCGCGGAGGCGAAGAAGAAGATGACCATGCCGAACGCGGTGAGTGTGACGGCGGTCAGGTCGGCGATCACGAACCCGGCCACGGCAAGCAGGACCCCGGACAGGATGTAGGTGCCGGAGATCATCCGGACGCGCCCGACGGTGTCGAATAGCGGGCCGAGCAGCAGGGCGCCGGCGAAGTTGCTGAGCGCGAACAGGGCGATGTAGTACCCGACCAGCTCGACCCCGAGCAGCTCGCCCAGCGCATCGCCGTAGGTGAAGAAGAAGGCGTTGTACAAGAAGGCCTGGCCGATGAACAGCGACAGGCACAGGATCGTCCGTCGCGGATACATCGTGAAGACGGTGCGGGCGATCATCGGGAGCGAGATCGTCTTGCGCTGGCGGATCGTGATGGTCTCGCTGACGCCGGGCAGCGTTGCGCCGGTGTCGTGCTCGACGGTGCCCTCGATGTCCCGAACGATCGCCTCACCCTCGTCCTCGCGGCCGTGGATGAACAACCAGCGGGGGCTTTCGGGAACGTAGCGGCGTACCAGCATGATGCCGATACCCAGCACCGCACCGAGCGCGAACGCCCCGCGCCAGCCGAGCTCGGGGGCCACCAGGTCGGGGTTGAGCAGCGGCACCGTGAGGACTGAGCCGGCCGCCGCACCGACCGAAGTAGAAGGTCGGGTTCATCGAGAAGGCGGTGGCGACCGTGCCCACCAGGTAGACGAGCAGGGTGAGGATGAACAGCTTCTTGCGGCCGAAGCGGTCTGTGAGCTGCCCGAAGAACAGGGCGCCGATACATGCCCCCGCCACGCAGATGGCCCCGGCGAAACCGATGTCGCTGCCGTCGAGCCCAAGCCCGGTATTGGGGTCGCGCAACGCGTCGCTCAGCGAGTCGACGATGGTGACCTCGAGCCCGTCCAGGATTCACACGGTGCCCAGGCCCACCACCACCAGCTAGTGCCAGCGGGCCCAGGGCAGCCGGTCCAGCCGCGACGGGATGTCGGTCGTGATGCGACCGGTCTCCACACCTGCCATGTCGTGGACCTCCTCATCGTCGCGGATATGAGACCGCAACCTCGGAGGTCGCGCAACACGACCGTCATAGCGTCGTCGTGGCGCCCTCGGCGTGGCTGACTGAGTCGGCCGCTCGGGTGCGCTAGAAAGCAACAGTGGTTAAGAAGGTGTTTCTCGCGCTCGTGCTGGCGTTCGTCATCTACTACTTGGTGACCGAGCCGGTTGGAGCCGCCGATGCGTTGAAAGGGGCCGTGTCGGCGATTGGTGACGCGTTCACCTCCTTGGTGGCGTTCTTCCGGCGCCTGTTTAGCTGAGTTGGCGATGTGTGGTTCCTGCGTTGGCTGATTGCCTTCATCCCGCAACCGGA
>JACCYS010000263.1 GCA_013696365.1 Nocardioidaceae bacterium | reverse complement strand
CTGGAATTTTGCAAGCTGGCCATCGTCGAGACCAAGGGACTCGCGGCCCGGCTGATCGACGAGATGGAGAAGCGGATCCCGGATCTGGACGAGCCGTTGACCGTGCACGTCAACGGATGCCCCAACTCATGTGCGCGTATCCAGGTCGCCGACATCGGGCTCAAGGGCCAGATCGTCACCGACGACGATGGGCGGCAGGTCGAGGGATTTCAGGTGCACCTCGGTGGCGGTCTTGCACTGCAGCAACGCAACGAGCCCGGCATCGGTCGCAAGCTCCGCCGGCACAAGGTGAGCGCAGACGGTCTTGCCGACTACGTCGAGCGGGTCGTTCGCGGTTGGCTCGACACCCGCTCGGCCGGTCAGACCTTTGCCGAGTGGGCGGTCGGCGCGGATGAGAAGGCACTGCGATGAGCGGCATGTCAGTGCCCCACCACTGCCCATACTGCGGCGACGAAGACCTGTTCCCGCACGCCGAGCAACACGGCACCTGGGAGTGCCGCAGCTGCCTGCGGGCGTTCTCGGTCAAATTCATCGGGCTGCTGACGCCGAATGCTGGAAGGTCGTCATGACCGCCGTACCGGTGACGTTGCGTCGACCGGCGTACGACCGCAGCCCCGACGAGCTGCGCGAGCTGGCCCAGATCGCCGGCCCCGAGCTCGAGCTCGCCTCGGCCACCGAGATCGTGTCGTGGGCTGTGACGACGTTCGGCTCGCGGTTCTGCCTGACATCGTCGATGGCCGACGCCGTCCTGGCGCACCTGGCGGCGCAGGTGGCGCCCGGGATCGATCTGGTGTTCCTGGACACCGGATATCACTTCGCTGAGACGATCGGGACCCGGGACGCGGTCGAGGCAACGCTGTCACTGAGTGTGCGCACGGTGACTCCTGTGCAGTCGGTTGCAGAGCAGGACGCGGCGTACGGTCCGGACCTGTACGCCCGGGACCCCGACCTGTGCTGCGCGCTGCGCAAAGTCCAGCCGCTGGCCGAGGCGCTGACCGGGTACGACGCGTGGGCGACCGGGCTGCGCAGAGCCGAGACCCACAACCGGGTGATTGCACCAGTCGTCGGCTGGGACGCCGCACTCGGCAAGGTGAAGGTATCCCCACTGGCGCGCTGGACAGTGAGCGACGTCGAGTCGTATGTTCAGCGACACGGCGTGTTGGTGAACCCGCTGGTGTCTGACGGCTACCCCTCGATCGGCTGCCGCACCTGCACGCGGCGGGTCGCGCCCGGTGACGACACGCGATCCGGCCGCTGGGCGGGGCACGCCAAGACCGAGTGCGGCATCCACGCATGAACCGCTCGCGCCCGCACAACACTCAACCCGAGCGGCGTTCCCGCGCGCCGCATCCATCGACTCTCTGGAAGGGGCAGCTGCCATGACCGCACCGGCCTTGCTCACCCTCGCCCACGGCAGCCGTGATCCCCGCTCGGCGCGCACAATCCGCGCGCTGCGCGACGTCGTCCGCTCGCTGCGGCCCGATCTGCGCATCGAGTCGGCGTTCCTGGAGCTATCCAGCCCGCACCACAGCGACGTCTTCGCCAAGCTCGCCGCCGACAGCGTCGAGGAGGTCGTGGTCGTCCCGCTGCTGCTCAGCGAGGCGTACCACGCCCGCGTCGACGTCCCCTCCGCAGTGGCGGCGGCAGTCGGGTCGCACCCCGGGCTGCGCGTAGAGACCACCCCGGTGCTGGGTGCGCAGCGGCCCTTCCTCGGCGTACTGGATCGGCGTCTGCGCGCAGCCTTGACGCAGTCGCACGTACGCGAGCTCGATGCATTGGTGCTGACCGCGGCCGGCTCGTCAGACGCGGTGGCCAACGCCGGCATCGCAAGGGTGGCGCGGGCCTGGGGCGCACAGCACCGCCTGCCCGTACTGACTGCTTTCGCGTCCGCTGCCCCGCCCTCAGCGGGCGAGGCGGTGCGCGCATTCCGCGCCGAGGGACGGCGCCACATTGCCGTTGGCTCGTTCTTCCTGGCGCCAGGTCTGCTGCCCGATCGGGTGCGTGAACTCGCACAGGAGGCCGGCGCCGTCGCCGTCTCCGAACCGCTCGGGGCGGATGTCGAGATCGCCCGCACCGTGCTGGAGCGATACGCCGTCGGTGCGGTGGACATGGTGCCGCTCCCCGCCCCCTGACCCGCGATCCGTCACTTTTGGAGCGTTCATCCGTCACTTTTGGACCAGTCATTCGTCACTTTTGGCGGCAAGCGAGTGCGCGCCGTCGATACGAAGTCATGGCGGATCATGAACTGCGGCTAACTCCGCTAGGCGAGTTCGCCAGAAGTGACGGATCGCGGCTAGGGGCAATACCGTTAAGTTAGCATCGTCTGATGGTGTATGACGGATCCGGTTGGGGTTGTGGCCAGGCTGCGTGGTGGCCGCGTTTGACGTGCCACTTGGGCATCTTGCGTTTGATGACGCGGGGTGCGGCGCGCGGACGGCGAACGGGGTTGAGCCGGCCGAGCAGTCGGCGCAGGAACGCGAGCCAGCCGGGGCTGTCGCGTGCGCGCTGGTCAGGGGGGAAAAGCGCCCGGCTGGGCGAGGGTTCCTCTGGTGATCCGCAGCGCGGCGACGAAGCTGACCCGGTCCGGATCGTGCCCGGAGTGGGTGGCTGCCTGGTTCATCAGCGTGCGGATCGCGTAGTGGCAGCACAGGTGTCCCCAGATCTCTTGGAGGACCAGGTCTGGAGACTTGCTGCGTAGCACCGTTCGCGGTCCGCGTTGGTGGGTCTTGAGCTCGTCGAAGGCCAGCTCGATCTCCCACCGCTGGGTGTAGGCGGCGGCGAGGTCGACCGCGGTGACCTCGCCGGGATCGAGCAGCGTGGTGAACAGCCGGTAGCCGGTGGGGTTGGCGCGGCCATCGTCGATGGCGTAGTCGAGGACCCGGACCAGCATCGGCTCCTCGCGGCGGGCCGCCGCGGGCGTCGAGCGGCGTAGGTGGGCCAGCCACGATCCGTCGGGGAGGTCCTCCAGGTGGGTTGGCTTGGGGCCGGCGGTGTCGGTCCGGACCCGCCACAACAGGTCCGCCCCGGTCCCGGCCGCCTGGCGCCACAGGGCGTAGGAGAAGAACCCGCGGTCGGCGGTGAGCAGCATGCCCGGCTCCAACCGGTCCAGCAGCGACTCGGCCAGGGCCGTCTCGGACTCGCGGTAGGTCCCGACCTTCGCCGCGAACATCGCGTGGGTGCCACACTCGGCCAACGCCACCACCCGGGCCTGCGGGAACGCCGCCTGCTCGCCCTTGTTGACCCCCGGCCTACCGAAGTGCTCGGCGTTCACGGCGGTGTCGGCGACATCGAGGCAGGTCCCGTCGATCGCCACCAACCGGCGACCCGCCAGCCACACCCCCGGCGCCTGCTCGACCCCGATCGGGGTGGCCACCCGCTCGAACAGAACGGCCAGCGGCTCAGAGCCCAACCGCGCCCGGGCCTGGAAGATCGCCGACTTGCTCGGCGGCCGGTAGCTGTCGGTCCACCCCGAGGCCCACGACAACCCGTCGGTCAGCTGGGCCAGCACGTCCTCGTAGGAGCCCTCGGAGTACAGCGCCATCCCGATCGAGAAGTACGCCATCACCCGCGCCGGCAACGACCGATGACGTTGTTCGGTCCGCCCGACCTCGGCGACCACCTCGTCGACCAGCCCAGGCGGAAACACCCGGGTAAGCACACCCACCGACACTAGATCCGACAACCGACGATCCGACTCCGGCTTCTTCCAACCCGCACGAGGCATGACCCCGAAACTACACCACTGTGACTCTAACTGAACGGTATTGCGGCTAGGGGGTGAGCTGGGCGCGCTGGGCGTCGACGTCGAAGTCGGCGACCGGCCACTGTGGGTCGATGTCCCGCAAATGCTCGAGCAACAGTCGGGCGACGGCCCAGTTGCGGTACCACTTGCGGTCGGCCGGCACCACGTGCCACGGCGCGCCCGGTGACGCGCACTCCGTCAGCACGCGCAGGTATGCCGCCTGGTAGTCAGCCCACTCGCTCCGGTCCTCAAGGTCGTGCGGATCGTACTTCCAGTGCTTGTGCGGCTCGTCCAACCGCGCCAGCAGCCGCTCGCGTTGGGTTTCAGCGGTGATGTGCAGGTAGCACTTGATGATCAGCACGCCCTCGTCCACCAGGGACTGCTCGAAGGTGCCGATCGACTTCAGCCGCCGGGCGTGCTCCTTGGCATCAATGTCGCCGTCGACCACCGGCACCAGCACGTCCTCATAGTGCGACCGGTCGAAAAAGCCGATCTGCCCGACGCCAGGCAATCCGCGCTTGATCCGCCACAAGAAGTCGTGCTTCAACTCCTCCTCGGTGGGCCGACCGAAGGTGGACAGCACCCACGTCTGGGCGTCCAGCAACGGAGCCACGTGCCGGACGACACCGCCTTTGCCGGAGGTGTCCATGCCCTGCAGCACGACGAGAACGCGGGCGTCGGCACCTCCGTTGCCGGCAGCGAACAGTCGTCGGCTGAGATCGTTGAGCTCGTCACCCATGTCGGCGAGGGCGTCCTTGCCGTCGGACTTGTCGCCATCAAAAGCCGGCGTGCTTCCCGGCTGCATGCCGGCCAGGTCGACCGGCCCGTCCCCCAGCCGCAACAGATCGACCAACCGCTCGTCAGCGTCCTTGCTCATATCGCGTTCGCTCCCTCGGTCGCCAAGGCGATCAACCTACTGACAGCGCGGGCGTACTTCTTGCGGTACCCACCCGTCAACAATTCAGCGGCGAACAACCGGTCCAGCGGTACGCCACTGGTCACCACCGGCACATCCCGGTCGTACAACCGGTCGGCAAGCACCACAAGCCGTAGCGCCACCGTCTGATCCGACACCGTTCGCACATCGTGCAGGCAACAGGTCTCGACCCCGTCGAGTAAAGAGCCGTAGCGCGACGGGTGCACGCTCTGCAGGTGCCGACACACGTCCACGAAGTGGTCCAGGCTGGCCCCGCCCAGCCGGCTCGCAGCCGCTGTCACCGCCGTGTCGTCCAGCGGGGGCGGCGCGGACGGCAAACCCCGGTGCCGGTAGTCGTCGCCGTCGACGCGCACCGTCTCAAAGTGAGCCGACAGTCCCTGGATCTCGCGCCGGAAGTCCTCGGCGGCGAAACGCCCCTCCCCCAGCCGGTCAGGCAACGTGTTCGAGGTGGCAGCAAGACTGACGCCGGCGGCGACGAGTCGCCCGAGCAGCGACGACACCAACACGGTGTCGCCGGGATCGTCCAACTCAAACTCGTCGATGCACACCAGCCGGTACGCAGACAGTTGCTCGACCGCGGCGGCGAAGCCCAGCGCCCCGACCAGATGGGTGAGCTCCACGAATGTCGCGAACAGCTTGGGCCCGGGCGCGGCGTGCCAAGCGGCCGCCAGCAGGTGAGTCTTGCCGACACCGAAGCCGCCGTCGAGATAGAGCCCCGGAGGGTCGACCGGCTGGAGAGCCGGCTGCCACCAGCGATGCAGTCGCCCAGCAGCGCTACCGGACCCCCGCCGGTCGATCGAGGCCAAGAAGGCACCTACCCGCTGCAGCGCCACCTGCTGGGACGGCTCCGCGGGGTCCGGCTGGTACGACGCCAACGACACGTCCGCGAAGCGAGGCGGCGGCACCAACTCGGCCAGCAGTCGCTCGGGAGTCACCACCGGGTTGCGCTGCACCAACGAGTAAGGAGTCGCAGCACACACGCAGGTGAGCGTACGGCGATGCGCCGACGGTGGCAGGATCGCCAGGGTGCAGATGCTGCAGTCGGCCGGCGACCTGACAGATGACGACCTCGAGGCGGCCTACGCCTATCCGAGCGAGGGCAGCTGGTCACGGCTCAACTTCGTGGCCAGCCTCGACGGCGCAACCGCCGACGGCACCGGAAGGTCGGACGGTCTATCCGCCCCCGGCGATCGGCGGGTGTTCGCGCTGCTGCGCAGTCTGGCCGATGTCATCGTGGTCGGCGCCGGCACTGCCCGCGCTGAGG
>JACCYS010000238.1 GCA_013696365.1 Nocardioidaceae bacterium | reverse complement strand
CGGCGTTCGACCGCGACCGGGAGCGGGCCGTCCCAGCCGCCATCGCGGTGCCGCACGAGACCGAGCTGGTGGTCGTCGAGGGCAACTACCTGCTGCTCGACGGGCCGTGGCGACGGGTGCGGGATCTGCTGGACGAGGTCTGGTTCCTCGACCTGCCGGCCGAGGTTCGGGTGCCGCGGCTGATCGCTCGCCATCGAGCGCACGGGCGCTCCGCCGAGGAGGCAGCCGAGTGGGTGCATCGCAGCGACGAGACCAACACCGCACGTGTGCTGGCCACCCGGGCGCACGCCGACGCCTTCGTCGACGTTGCCACCGGCGACGTCACATACGCCCCGCCACCGGGTGCGGGACGTACGGATCCTGCAGGGCAGCAACCTCGTCGTCGGTGAGGTGCAGGTCGACGGCAGCGACTGCACCGACCGCGTCAGTGGCGGCGGCAGCGGACGTTGCGGGGCACGTGCCCCCGCTGCGAGCATTGTTTGCCGTAGCGCGCATTACGACCCTGCGCCCGATGTGTCCGACTGGAAGGTCCCCTCGTGAATGTGGACTACGCCCCGGAACGCGACGGTGTGCGGCTGGCGTTCGAGACCTCCGGCTCGCCGGACGACCCACCACTGCTGCTGGTGGCCGGCCTAGGCGGCCAGCTGATCTCCTGGCACGCGGCCCTCGTTGCCTCCCTCGTGGACCGCGGCTTTCTCGTCGTGCTTTTCGACAACCGTGACATCGGGCTGTCTACCCACCTGCATGAGGCTCAGGCTCCCGACATTGACGCCGCCATCCACCGCGGCGACACCTCGTCGGCGAGCTATGACCTGGCGGACATGGCAGACGACATCGTGGCTCTGCTGGACCACCTGGGCATCGCCGCAGCGCACGTGGTGGGGGTGTCGATGGGCGGCATGATTGCCCAGACGCTGGCGATCGAGCATCCGCAGCGGTTGCTCACGCTGACCTCGATCATGTCCACCCCGGCGCCGCACCTGGGCGCCCCCACCCGCGAGGCTGCAGAGGCGCTGCGTGCCCCGGCGGTGTCCAGCCGCGCTGAAGCCATCGAGCAGGCTGTCGCCGGATCCCGTGTGATCGGCTCGCCGGCGTACCCGCTGGACGAGCAGTGGCGCCGCGAAGTGACCGGCGAGTCGTATGACCGCAGCTATGACCCACCGGGGGTGGCCCGACAACTGCTGGCGATCCACGCATCCGGCGACCGCAGCGACGAGCTGCACCGGGTGCGGGTGCCAACGCTGGTCATCCACGGCGACAGCGACCCCCTCGTGCAGCTCGAGGGTGGTCGTGCCACCGCTGCGGCCGTGCCCGACGCAGAGCTACTGGTCATTGCCGGCATGGGTCACGACCTGCCCCGGAAGGTGTGGCCGAAGGTGATCGACGCGATCACCGCCCACGCAAGCATGCGGTCGGCCAACTGACGATGGATTCGGGCTCAGGCCACTCGCCGTATATGCGCAAGACCCCGGGCCACAATTGGGGCACCTGTGGTGCGCGAGGGGGGAGTTGAACCCCCACGCCCTTTCGGGCACACGGACCTGAACCGTGCGCGTCTGCCTATTCCGCCACTCGCGCATCTGCCTGTGTCGGGCAGGGGTCGGCGATGCACCACGCCGCCGGCCGATCGATGACACTAGCACGCAGCGCGACCCGCCAGCCTCGCCGCATTGGGCCACAAGCGACCCTCGTCGGTACCATCCACCACGGGAGCGCGTCGGCGCGCTCCCCACCATGTCTAGAGCTCCGACCTCAGTCGAGCCGAGACTTCTGAAGCAGAAGGGGGTAGGTGGCCGGTGAGCGTCCTGCAGCGGTTCGAGCAACGGCTCGAGCGAGCCGTCAGCGGCGCCTTCGCCCGCGTCTTTCGCAGCGCAGTTCAGCCGGTAGAAATTGCGTCGTCTATCACCCGCGAGATCGACAACTCCATCCAGGTGCTTTCCCGCGACCGGGTGTTGGTGCCGAACGTCTTTCGCGTTGAGCTGTCTCCCGGTGACCACGACCGGTTGGCGCCGTACGGCAGCACGCTGCACAGTGAGTTGGATCGCCTGGTGCACGAGCACGTACGCGAGCAGCGCTACACGCTGGCTGGGCCGGTTGTCATCGACCTGAACCGCCGAGAAGACTTGACCACCGGTCGGTTCCTGGTGACCGGCAAGGCCAGTGCCACCGTCGTGGACTCCACCAACGGCCCGACCAGCGACACCGGCATCAACAAGGCCGCCGTGGTGGTGGAGGTCAACGGCGCCCGCCATGCGGTGCCCGACAGTGGTCTGGTGATCGGGCGTGGGGACGAGGCGGACCTGCGGATCAACGACCCCGCGGTGTCCCGCGAGCACGCCGAGATCCGCATCGCAATGGATGGCCGCACAATGGCGGTTAGCGTGGTCGATCTGGGCTCGACCAACGGCACGAAGGTCGACGGCAAGAAGGTCAAACAAGCCTTGCTACGCGACGGATCGGCGATCGTGATCGGTGGCACCACAGTCACCGTCCGGGATCCTCGGGCTGCGAGGCGGTGACATGTCCGAGCTGACCTTGACGCTCATCCGGCTCGGCTTCCTCGCCGTGCTGTGGCTGTTCGTGCTGTCTGCCGTGTCGGTGATCCGGTCCGACATGTTCGGTGCCCGCGTCGAAGCAACGCAAAAACCCAGCACACAGGCTGCCGGCAAGCAGGCCAAACCGGTCAAGCAGCGCAAGCCGAGCCGCAGCGACCGCTCGGCTCCACGTCAGCTTGTGGTCACCGACGGCACCGACAGTGGTCAGTCCGCCCGGCTGGGCAGCGAGCCCATCCTCATCGGCCGGGGGCCCGACGCGGGCATCCGGCTGGACGACGACTACGTGTCGACACGGCACGCCAGGGTGGCGACGAACGGTGAGCAGTGGTTCGTTGAGGATCTTGGGTCCACGAACGGCACCTACGTCGGATCCCAACGCGTGACCACACCCATCCCGGTTGCGGTCGGTACTCCGATCCGCATCGGCAAGACGGTGCTCGAGCTGCGACGGTGAATCGCCGATGACGACCCTGCGCTGCACGGCCTTCAGCGATGTCGGCCCCAACCGCAAGAACAACCAGGACTCCGGTTATGCCAGCAGCCGCCTGCTTGTGCTCGCCGACGGCATGGGGGGCCAGGCGGCGGGTGACCTGGCCTCGTCAGTGGTCATACAGACCGTGCGCAGACTCGACACCCCACCAAACGGCAACGTGCTCGAGTCACTCGCCGGCGCAATCCACCGGGCCAACGACCGGCTCAGCGAGATGGTCGAGCAAGATCCGAGCCTCGAAGGCATGGGTACCACCCTGATCGCGATGGTCTTCGAAGCCGCGGACGGGGGCCCCGACCGGCTGAGCATCGCGCACGTCGGTGACTCCCGGGCGTACCTGTTGCGCGCCGGGGAGTTCAGCCAGCTGACCACCGATCACACCTTCGTGCAGTCGCTCGTCGACGAAGGCCGCATCACCGCTGACGAGGCACGGACCCACCCGCACCGGTCGCTCATCCTGCGGGCACTGCAGGGCGGACATGGCGTCGAACCGGATCTGTTCACCCTCGACGTGCAGCCCGGCGACCGGGTGCTGTTGTGCAGCGATGGTCTCAGCGACTACGTCGAGCAGACCGCGATCGGCAGAGCCCTGGGTGACGGCACCATCGAGATGGCCGCCACCGAGCTCGTCCGGCTGGCTCTCGAAGCGCCCACCACCGACAACGTCACCTGCGTCATCGGCGAGATCGCCGACGATGCCGGTGCAGGCGACGATCCAGCCTCCGCCGCGCAGCCGCTGCTTGTCGGCTCAGCTGCCGAGCAGGCGCGGCCGCCGACCGGGCAGAGCGCGAACGGCGCTGCCGGCAGCGGCCCCGCCGGTGGTCGAGCCGGTGATGACGACGGAGACGGTGACGACGACTACGCGGACGACGACGTCGACCTCGAGGAGTTGCGTTACGCCCCGCGCAGCCGTCGACGAAACCGCTTCCTGTTGCCACTGCTCGCTCTGATCGTTGTGCTAGCCGTGGTGGGGTTCGGCCTGCGCTGGGCCTACGACTGGACGCAGAGCAAGTACTTCGTCACCGAGTCCGACGGTGTGGTCGCCATCTATCAGGGCATCCCGCAAGACATCCCCGGTGTGCAGTTGTCTGGTCTGCACGAAGCCACCGACCTGCCGCTCAATGACCTGCCGGACTATCGCCAGGAACAGGTGGTGGAGGGCATTGCGGCCGACGATCTGGACGGTGCGCAGCGCACCGTCGCCCAGCTTCGCTCGCTCGCTCGCGACTGCCGAGCCGGAGGCAAGGCCGACCCCGCCTGCGCGGACAGCGGCCCCCAGACCAGCACGCCCTCTCCCAGCACGCCGACCACGACCGACACCTCGGGGCGCAGTGAGCGTCGGTCCGGGGGCCGTCGATGAGCACCGGCTCGGTCCAGACTGTCCCCCGCAAACGCCGGGGGACGGAATTGATGCTGCTGCTGGCGGCACTGGTGGTCGGCGTCGGTGCGTACGTGGCTGCCGAGGTCGGCTACAACGGAAAGATCCCGGACAACGTGGGCACGGTCGCAGGGGGTTTCGCCGCGTTGGCGCTCGGCGCACATGTCGCAGTCCGACTCCTTGCCCCCTACGCCGACCCGGTGCTGCTGTCGCTGGTGGTGATGCTCAACGGTGTCGGGTTGGCGATGATCAACCGGCTCGACCTCGACCTGACCTCCGGCGGCAGCCCGGCGGGCCCGTTCGCAGCGCAACAACTCGTCTGGACCGCGGTGGGCATCGGCGGCTTCGTGGCAGTGCTGGTCATCATCCGCGACCACCGGCGGCTGCAGGCCTACACCTACACCTTGGGTCTCGCGGCGATCGTGTTGCTGGTGCTACCGCTGGTGCCATTCCTCGGGAAGAACATCAACGGTGCGCAGATCTGGATCGGGGTCGGGCCGCTGAGCTTCCAGCCCGGTGAGGTCGCCAAGATCTTCCTCGTTGTGTTCTTTGCCGGCTACCTCGTGGTCAAGCGGGACGCGCTCGCGCTGGCGGGGCGGCGCATCCTCGGGGTCGACCTGCCCCGTGGCCGCGACCTGGGCCCGATTTTGGTCGCCTGGCTGGTGAGCTTGGGGGTGCTGGTGTTCCAGCGCGACCTCGGCTCATCGTTGCTCTTCTTCGGCTTGTTCGTCGTGCTGCTGTATGTCGCCACCGAGCGGGTCGGCTGGATCGTGGTCGGCTCGATGCTCTTCGGGGCCGGGGCGTGGTTCGGCTACCTGAGCTTCTCGCACGTGCAAGCGCGGGTCACCGGTTGGCTCGACCCGTTCAGCGACGCGGACGCGTTCTTCCAGATCCAGCAGAGCCTCTACGGCCTGGCGTTCGGTGGGCTGCTCGGCACCGGGCTCGGTCAGGGAGACCCGACGCTGACCCCCTTCTCGTACTCCGACTTCATCGTCCCTTCGCTCGGCGAAGAGCTCGGCCTGGCCGGACTCATGGCCATCGTGGTGGCTTACGCGCTGATCGTGGAGCGTGCGCTGCGGGTGGCGCTGCTGTGCCGGGATGCGTTCGGCAAGCTGCTCGCCACCGGGCTCGCGGTGACATTCGCTCTGCAGGTGTTCGTGGTGGTCGGCGGCGTCACCCGGCTGATCCCGTTGACCGGGCTGACCACGCCGTTCCTTTCCTACGGTGGCTCGTCGCTGGTGGCCAACTGGGCGATCGTCGCTGTGCTGCTGCGAATCAGTCACAGCACCCGCAGGCCGTCCCCGTCGGTTGCGCCACTGGCCAGTGACGACGCCACCCAGGTGGTGAAGCTGCGATGAACCGCCCGATCAGGGTGCTGGCCGTCTTCTGCGGGGTGTTGTTCCTCGCGCTGCTGCTGAACGCCACCTACGTACAGTTCATCGACGCCAACGATCTCAACTCCACCAGCGGCAACCGCCGGGTCGTCGACGAGGAGTTCGCCCGCGAACGCGGCCCCATCCTGGTCGGCGAGGATCGGGTGGCCCGCAGTATGAGCAGCAAGGACGAGTACGACTTCCAGCGGATCTATCGGCAGAGCCAGCTGTACTCCCACCTCACCGGCTACTACTCCTACGTCTATGGCCGCACCGACATCGAGCAGACCGCCAACCCGGTGCTGTCCGGTGACGACCCGCGGCTGTTCGTCAACCGGGTCGTGGACCTGCTCGGCA
>JACCYS010000210.1 GCA_013696365.1 Nocardioidaceae bacterium | reverse complement strand
TGCGCACGATGAGCCTGCGCACCGTACGGGGGCGGGCCTGCGCAACCGGTGACCCGTTGCCGACTGAGGTGGTACGGGCCGCGATGCTCGCGCGGCTGGCTGGGTTTGCCCGCGGGGGCAGCGGCGTCCGGCCAGAGGTGGCCGAAGCGGTGCTGGCTCTGCTGACGCATCGGGTGCACCCTGTCGTGCCGTCGACCGGATCGCTCGGGTCGTCGGACCTGGTGCAGATGGCTCACGTCGCGCTGGTGCTGGTGGGGGAAGGGGGTGCCCAGGTGGACGGCCGGGTCCTCGACGGAGCCGACGCGCTGCAGTCTGCCGGACTGCAACCGCTGCTGCTCGAACCCAAGGAGGGGCTGGCGTTGTGCACCGGCAGCCCGCTGGCTGCTGGGGTGGCTGCGCTGGCGGTGCACGAGCTGGTGGTTGCCCAGCGGGCGGGCGCGGCGGTGATCGCCGCGACTTTCGAGGCGTGGCGGGCGGCGATCGGGGTGCTGGACGACCGAGTGCTGGCACTGCGCCCGCAGCCCGGCCAGGTCGAGGCTGCGGGGTTGCTGCGCGGCGCCCTGGAGGGGTCGGGGTTGCTAGCAGCCGGCACGGCACGCCGGCTGCAGGACCCGGTGTCGATCCGCGCTGCTGCGTCGGTGCTGGGAAGCCTGGTCGCTGCCACCGACACGTTGCGTCAGGTGACGGTCGACGAGCTCAACGGCTCCGGTGACAACCCGGTCGTGCTGGACGGCTCCGTGGTGCCGACCGGCAACTTTCATACGCCGTATCTGGCGGTGTCCCTGGATGCCGCGGCGCTGGCGGTCGCACAGAGCGCCGGCTGCTCGGTGGCACGGCTGGAGCGGTTGCTCGACCCGACCCTCAGCGGGCTGCCGCTCAACCTGTCCCGGTATTCAGCGCACGCATCCGGGATGGCTCCGCTGCTCAAGGTCGCACAGGCTGTCGTGGTGCGTCTGCGGCATGCGGCCGCCCCGATGTCGCTGGACCCGCGCATGGGCGCGGCGGGGGTCGAAGACGATGCGACGAACGCCGCGCTGAGCGCCGAGCGGCTGCGGAACGTGCTGTGCTGGCATCGCAGGGTGCTGGCGATCGAGGCGCTTTCCGCCGTCCAGGGGATCGATCTGCTCACCGAGCCGGTGCCGCTGAGCGCGGGAGTGGCAGCGTTGCATGAGGCGGTGCGGGAGGTGTCGCCGATGCTCGACGACGACAGGTCGCTCAGCGTTGACATTGAGGCCGTCGACGGCGTGCTCGCCAGTCTCTGAGCCGTATCGTGTGCAGCTAACGTCTTCCTAGTGATGACTGAGTCGATCGCTGCTGCGCGTGTCGAGTTTGCACCCGAGGTCGCCTACCTCGACACCGCCTCGCTGGGACTGCCGCCCCGGCGCAGCATCGAGGCGTTGCGGGCGGCCCAAGACCTTTGGTGCGCCGGGCGGGCGGACGCGCGTACCTACGACGAGCCGCTGACCGATGCGCGTGCGACGTACGCCGCGCTGGTGGGTGTCGAGCAGTCCGCGGTGGCCGTCGGCAGCCAGGTCAGCGTCTTCGCCGGGCTGGTTGCGGCCGGTCTGCCGGCCGGAGCCGAGGTGCTCACCACGTCAGGTGAGTTCACCAGCATGGTCTTCCCGTTCCTCGCCCAGACCGTCCGCGGGGTCCGGGTCCGGGAGGTACCGCTGGAGCATCTCGCCGACGAGATCACCCGGCGTACGACGCTGGTTGCGGTGTCGGCGGTGCAGTCCGCCGACGGCCGGCTGGCTGACTTGGACGCGCTGTGCGACGCCGCCGCCACGAACCACGCGCGGGTGTTACTGGACACCACCCAGGCCACCGGCTGGCTGCCGGTGGACGCGGGCCGCTTCGCCTTCACCGTGGGCGGTGGCTACAAGTGGTTGCTCGCACCGCGGGGCACCTGCTTCTTCACCGTGCAGCCCGACCTCGTCGACGGCCTGCTGCCGCACGCGGCCGGCTGGTATGCCGGGGAGGACCGTTGGTCGAGCATCTACGGCGGACCGCTGCGGCTGGCCGGCGATGCCCGGCGTTTCGACGTGTCGCCGGCTTGGCTGAGTTGGGTGGGACAGGCGCCGTCGCTGGAGTTGCTGGCGGAGGTCGGCGTCGGCGCCCTGCACGAGCATGCGGTCGGTCTCGCCAACCGGTTCCGGGCAGCGGTCGACCTGCCGGCCGGTGACTCGGCCATCGTCAGCGTGGCCACCAGCGGGGATGTCGGCGGGCAGTTGCTGCGGGCCGGGGTGGCGGCCAGTGTGCGGGCAGGGAGGTTGCGGCTGGCCTTCCACGTCTACAACAGCGCCGATGATGCCGATCGTGCCGCCGAAGCGCTAGCGGGGCATGTCGCCGGCTAGTGCCCAGTCTGCTATTTGCGGGCATCGCCACGAGGCCGGCCCGTCAGCATGCTGATCGCCAACACTCCCAAGACGACCTTCACCGGCCACAGCGCCAGCCGTTCCAGCAGCCCGTCGAGTTCGGCCGCTGGCACTGCGACGAACAGCACTGTGGCGACCGCACACCCCGCCGCGGTCAGCAGCGTGAACGACGCCAGTGCCCGCGCCTGCGGCCATAGAGCCCAACCCGCGAGGAGCAGCGACACCGGCTGCAAGAGAAACAGCGGTGCGGCCACGGCGTAGTGCAGCGCCGGGTTCTCGTTGACCGGCATCAGTCCGGTGGCAACCGAGCTGACACCCGCCAGCACCCACAGCAGCACCGCTAGGTCGACAAGCCGTCCCGGGGGCAGGGACGGGCGCAACAGCAGCGCACCGGCGGCGAACAGCACACCCGTCAACACGAACGAGGCGTTCAATGCCGCGTGCCACGGCGAGCAGGTCGCTGTGCTGCAGACGGTGGCGCCCAGGTCGCTGATCGTGGCACTGCGCAGGCTGAGACCCCGCGCCCGGGCCGCCACCGCCAGCTCGAAGGCGATGTAGGCGGGCTGCACCAGCCACGCCAGCACGCCGAGCCCGCGGGAAACATGCATGCTCATACATCTAGGGTCACAGACGGTGAGCGGCCGCAGCGGCCGCGCCGGGCGGGTGACCTACCTGGACTGCGACGGCGACCGCGACCTCGACGCCTGACGGCCCTCTTGGCGACTGGCGGAGAGGCCAGCGGCAAGCGGCAACCCCCTGATCAGGACAGCGGATCCCAGAGGAACGCGTGCCCGATCATCGCCCGCCGGTCATACCCGCCATCGGGGACGATGCAGCCAAGCAGCGTCCGGGGGTGAGGTCGACCGATGACCCCACCGCAGGGAACAAGACTCGGCTCATTAGAGTTGAGCCATACAGACTCAAGGCTCCACCGCGAGCCGGTCGCGACGCACACACACTCTACGCACCAGGAGGAACCCCCATGGCTCGAGCAGTCGGCATCGACCTCGGCACCACCAACTCTGTCGTCGCCGTCCTCGAGGGCGGCGAGCCCACGGTCATCGCAAACGCCGAAGGCCAGCGCACCACGCCCTCGGTCGTCGCCTTCGCCAAGAACGGTGAGGTGTTGGTCGGAGAGGTCGCCAAGCGCCAGGCCGTGACCAACGTGGACCGCACCATCCGCTCGGTGAAGCGGCACATGGGCACCAACTGGTCGCAGAGCCTCGACGCCAAGACATTTACCGCTCAGCAGATCTCGGCCTTCGTGCTGCAGAAGCTGAAGCGCGACGCTGAGGCATACCTGGGCGAGCCGGTCACCGACGCGGTGATCACGGTCCCG
The DNA here is from genome assembly GCA_013696365.1 of Nocardioidaceae bacterium. Taxonomy (GTDB): domain Bacteria; phylum Actinomycetota; class Actinomycetes; order Propionibacteriales; family Nocardioidaceae; genus JACCVL01. Next base: position 5,372 of record JACCYS010000210.1, on the reverse strand, counting down.
GCGTACTTCTCGGACGCGCAGCGGCAGGCCACGAAGGAAGCCGGTGAGATCGCCGGCCTGACGGTGCAGCGCATCGTCAACGAGCCAACCGCTGCGGCGTTGGCGTACGGGCTGGACAAGGGCGAGACCGACCAGACCATCCTGGTGTTCGACCTCGGCGGTGGCACCTTCGATGTGTCGCTGCTGGAGATCGGCGAGGGCGTCGTCGAGGTCAAGGCGACCTCCGGTGACAACCACCTCGGTGGTGACGACTGGGACCAGAAGGTCGTCGACCTGCTGGTGGCGAAGTTCAAGAGCGCCAACGGCATCGACCTGACCAAGGACAAGATGGCGATGCAGCGCGTCCGCGAGGCCGCCGAGAAGGCCAAGATCGAGCTGTCCAGCAGCCAGCAGACCTCGATCAACCTGCCCTACATCACCGTCGACGGCGACAAGAACCCGCTGTTCCTCGACGAGACGCTCACTCGGGCCGAGTTCCAGCGCGCCACCTCTGATCTGCTCGAGCGCACCAAGCAGCCGTTCCGCAACGTGATCAAGGACGCCGGCATCGACGTCGCCAAGATCGACCACGTGGTGCTCGTCGGTGGCTCTACCCGGATGCCGGCCGTCGCCGACGTGGTCCGCGAGCTGACCGGCGGCCGCGAGCCGAACAAGGGCGTCAACCCCGACGAGGTCGTGGCCGTCGGCGCTGCGCTGCAAGCTGGCGTGCTCAAGGGCGAGGTCAAGGACGTGCTGCTTCTGGACGTCACCCCGCTGTCGCTCGGCATCGAGACCAAGGGCGGCGTGATGACCAAGCTCATCGAGCGCAACACCACGATCCCGACGAAGCGCTCCGAGGTCTTCACCACCGCCGACGACAACCAGCCGTCGGTGGCTATCCAGGTGTATCAGGGCGAGCGCGAGATCGCGGCATCCAACCAGATGCTCGGCACCTTCGAGCTGACCGGGCTGCCGCCCGCACCGCGGGGAATCCCGCAGATCGAGGTCACCTTCGACATCGACGCCAACGGCATCGTGCACGTCTCCGCCAAGGACCGCGGCACCGGCAAGGAGCAGTCGATGACCATTACCGGCGGCTCCGCGCTGTCCAAGGAGGACATCGACAAGATGGTCCGCGACGCCGAGCAGTACGCCGACGAGGACCGTCAGCGGCGTGAGCAGGTCGAGACCCGCAACCAGGCCGACTCGCTGGTCTACTCCACCGAGAAGTTCCTCGCCGACAACTCCGACAAGATCGACGACGCGTTGCGTACGGAGGTCCAAAACGACGTCGACACGCTGAAGAAGGCGCTGGAGGGCGAGGACCTCGAGGAGGTCAACCGGGCGATGTCCACGCTGGGCGAGTCCAGTCAGAAGATGGGCGCCGCGATGTACGCCGCCTCGGCCGAGGCCGCCGGATCCGAGGCTGCTGCGCAGGGCGCTGCCGGTGACGGTGCAGGCGCTGACGATGGCGGTGACGACGTGGTCGACGCCGAGATCGTGGACGAGACCGCCGGTGGTACGGACGAGGCCGCGGGCGAGGGTGAGGCTCGGTGAGCGAGCAACACCCCGAGCCCGAGGTCGAGCCCGAGGCCGAGGTCGATCAGATGGTCGACGGGGTCGCCGACTCGGCCCCCAGCGAAATCGATCCGCCAATCGGCCTCGAGGCTGAGATCGAGTCTGAGGTGGCGGCCGAGGGGGCTGCGGTGGACGAGGGTGTGACGCTCGAGCTCAAACGCGAGCTCGACGAGCGCACTCTCGACCTGCAGCGCCTGCAGGCCGAGTACGTCAACTACAAGCGCCGGGTCGAGCGTGACCGCGAGGTCGTGCGGGACACCGCACGGGCCACCGTGCTCACCGGGCTGTTGGTCGTGCTCGACGACGTCGACCGGGCCCGCCAGCACGGTGAACTCACCGGTGGCTTCAAAGCGATCGCCGAGTCGCTGGAGCGCACCCTCACCAGCCTCGGGCTGGAAAGTTTCGGTGAGCCCGGCGAGGCGTTCGACCCGCGCATCCACGAGGCGTTGATGCATGAGCACAGCGACGACGTGGATGGCCCGACCGCCCAGCAGATCCTGCAGCCTGGCTATCGCGTCGGCGAGCGGGTGCTGCGCCCGGCTCGGGTCGCGGTGGCCGACCGGTCACCGCCGGCCGCAGACGGGGCCGAGGAGGTTGAGGCTGCCGACGGCGCGGCGAGCGACGAGACCTGAGCGTGCACCGTACGAAGCGGACGTGAGTGGGGAGGTGAGCGATGAGCAGCGACTGGATCGGCAAGGACTTCTACCGCGTCCTCGGCGTCGGCAAGGACGCCTCCGCCGACGACATCAAGAAGGCCTATCGCAAGTTGGCGCGGGACAACCATCCTGACTCCAAGCACGGCGACAAGGCCGCCGAGGAGCGCTTTAAGTCCATCTCCGAGGCGTACTCGGTGCTGTCCACCCCACAGCGCCGCAAGGAGTACGACGAGCAGCGAACGTTGTTCGGCTCCGGTGCCGGTGGTCCGGCCGGTGGGCGCTTTCCCGGGGGTGGGATGCCCGGGGGTGGCATGCCCGGCGGGGCCGGGGGCTTCGACATCTCCGACCTGCTCGGCGGCATCTTCACCGGTGCGCCGGGCGGTGGCGCTCGCACCCGCACGTCCAGCCCGCCCCGGCGGGGCGCCGACGTGGAGACCGAGGCGAGCATCAGCTTTGAGCAGGCCCTTGATGGGGTGACGCTGCCGCTGCGTACGACGAGCGATGCAGCCTGCCGGGACTGCCGCGGGACGGGCGCCAGAGCCGGCACCGTGCCGCGGGTCTGCCCTGACTGTGAGGGCACTGGCATGCAGACCAGCGCATCGGGTGGGCTGTTTGCGATGACCGAGCCCTGTAGGTCGTGCCGCGGGCGCGGCATGGTCGTCGACGACCCCTGCCCCAGCTGCCATGGCTCAGGGCGGGCATCGTCGTCGACGACGATGCAGGCACGTATCCCCGCAGGGGTGCGCGACGGTCAGCGCATCCGGTTGCGCGGCAAGGGCGCCTCCGGCGAGAGGGGTGGCCACGCGGGCGACCTATACGTCACCGTGCACGTGGCTACGCACCGGCTGTTCGGCCGGCGAGGGGACAACCTGACGATCACTGTGCCGATCACCTTCGATGAGGCGGCGCTCGGCGCCACCATCTCGGTGCCGACACTCAAGGGTGGGCCGGTCTCCCTCAAGGTGCCCGGTGGCACGCCATCGGGGCGTACGTTCCGGGCCCGCGGCAAGGGCGCGCCACGGCGGGACGGGACCCCCGGAGACCTGTTGGTCACCGTCGAGGTGCAGGTGCCGGACAGTCTCAGCTCGGCCGCCCGTGAGGCGGTACAGGCGCTGCGGGTTGCCCGCGGCGATGCCGACCCGCGGGCGTCGCTGTTCGCCACTGGTGGCAGGTCATGACCAACCTGCCGGGAGGACCGGCGCCCGACGTCCCGGTCTTCGTGATCAGCGTCGCCGCCGAGCTGACCGGGCTGCACCCGCAGACGCTGCGAACGTACGACCGGCTGGGATTGGTGACGCCTGGTCGTACCGGTGGGGGTGGCCGGCGGTATTCGCTGCGCGACCTCGACGCGCTGCGGGTCGTCGCGCACCTCACCGCCGAGGGTCTCGGACTGGAAGGTGTCCGCCGGGTGCTCGCCTTGGAGCAGCAGGTGCTGGCGCTGCGCGAGCAGGTGGCGCTGCTGGAGTCGGAGTTGGTCGCCGCCCATCAGGCGTTGTCCGGCACAGCCAACCTGCCGGTGCCGATGCCTGCGCAGACCAGCCAGATCGTGCTCTGGCGGCGCGGCTGACCTGCTGGCGCGGCCTGGCGTGTTGAGATCGGCGGCGTGCTGATCGGTGCCTGCCAGCCCAACTCCGCGCGTCGGGTCGCGCGTGCGACCACGGGCGTCTGCGGGTGGGCAGCAGCGACGGCCATGCTTGCCGGTTGCGGACTGATTCCCGGCTCGGGCAGCGACTCCGCCACCTCACAGTCTCCCGCTTTGACCGCCAGCAGTGCGCCAGCACCCGCCGAGCCCACCGTGTTGGCGGACGGTGATCTGGATCTGGAGGCGCTGACCGACTTCGAGTGTTCCGAAGTGTCCGACGGACGATGGGCAGCCGAGGGTCGCGTCACGAACACGTCTGGCCGGTCTGCCAGGTTTGTGGTGATGGCGCTGGTGTCCGGCCAGGAGGCCGCCACCGCCACCGGGCTCCGCGAGAAGGTGAGGACCCTGGCGCCCGGCGACAGCGCGGGTTTCAGCCTGCAGCCGCTGCCCGCTGCCGGCAGCGAGAACCTAACCTGCCAGGTGCAGGTCGTCCGCCGCTCCTGATCAGCGCTCCTGACCGGCGCTCCCCGGCATACGCCGCGCGTGGCGCGCACGCCAGCCGCCCGCCGTACGCACGCCACGTAAACGTGGCCTGGATACCGTTTACGTGGCACGCACGCCCCGTAAAAGGGTCAGTGCGCAACGTAAACGTGGCGCGCGGAGGGTACGGGGGCGCGGCACCGAAGGCTGGTGCAAGTTGAGGGGAATCGACTCAACTTGGTCGACGTTGTACGGGTCAGGATGCACGCCGACGTACGAAGGAGCATGCCCTGATGGACGCATCGACCCTGACCCGCCGCAGCCAGGAGGCGGTCTCCGCCGCCGTTCAGCGCGCCGCCACCGGGGGTCACCCACACACCGACGCCATCCACTTGCTGGCTGCCCTCCTGACGCCCAGCGATGGCACCCCGTGGGCGCTGCTGCGGGCCGTCGGCGCCGACGCGGCGACCGCCACCGAGCTCACCGACAAGCAGCTCGCGGGGCTGCCCCGCGCGAGCGGGACCGCCGTGCAGGCACCTGGCCTGTCCCGCAGCCTGCTCGAGGTCTTCCAGCGGGCGACCGACCTGGCTGGCGAGCTCGGCGACGAGTACGTGTCCACCGAGCACCTCCTGGTCGGGCTCGCCACGGTCGCGGGCCCGGCCAAGGACACGCTGCGGGCCGCCGGTGCCACCGCTGACAACCTGCAGGCCGCGTTCGACACGGTCCGCGGCTCGGCCAAGGTCACCTCGCGCGACCCGGAGGCGACGTACCAGGCGTTGGAGAAGTACGGCATCGACCTGACCCAGCAGGCCCGCGACGGCGGGCTCGACCCGGTCATCGGCCGCGACGCCGAGATCCGGCGGGTGATTCAGGTGCTGTCGCGGCGCACCAAGAACAACCCGGTGCTCATCGGCGAGCCCGGGGTCGGCAAGACCGCCGTCGTGGAGGGGCTGGCCCAGCGCATCGTCGCCGGTGACGTGCCTGAGTCGCTGCGTGAGCGCCGGCTGGTGGCGCTGGACCTGAGCGCGATGGTGGCCGGCGCGAAGTACCGCGGCGAGTTTGAGGAGCGGCTGACCGCTGTGCTGGACGAGATCAAG
>JACCYS010000203.1 GCA_013696365.1 Nocardioidaceae bacterium | reverse complement strand
GTGTCGTAGGCGACCTGACGGAACATGGTCTGGACGAACGCATACTGTCCCCGCTGCGGTGACAGGGGGTCGGCGCGCACACCGAGAACTTCACGGCGAACCAGCTCAGCCAGCAACCTCCGTACCTCCGGCTCCGGCTGGTCGGAGATGGCGGCCAGGGCGTCGGCCGGGAAGGTGCCACCGAGCACGGCTGCGTCGGCGACCAGCCGTCGTTCGTCCGCGTCGAGAGCGTCGAGGCGGGCGGCAAGCAGTGACTGAAGGGTCGGCGGGACTGCCAATCCCCCGACGTCGCCCACCAGCCGGTAGACGCCGTCGATGGGTTGCACCGTGTCGTGGTCGATGAGCATACGGACGGTCTCCACGGCATAGAGCGGGATTCCTTCGGCGCGACCGGCGATGGCGACTTTCGCGCCGGTCGGCATCCCGGGGACCAGACCGTCGAGGAGCGTACTCATCGCCGCGCCGTCGAGGGCGTCGAGCGTGAGTGTGGTGCCATTGCGATGACCCGTTCCCCCACCGGCACGGCGGTTGGTCAAGTCCGGGCGGGCCAAGGTCAGTACGAAGATCGGCACATCGCGCGCCCAGTCCAACAGGTGCTCAACGAAGTCGAGCAGCCCCGCGTCCGCGTGTTGCAAATCCTCGATGACCATCACGACTGGACCGGTTGCCGCAAGCCGTTCGAAGAACAGCCGCCACCCAGCGAACAGTTCCTCGCGTCCCAGCACAGCAGCTGCATCGCCGTACTCGACTCCTAACAACTGCCCTAGCCGTGGCCCGACATACTCCCGCTCGGCAGGGTCGTCGAGCCACTGCTCCAGACCGGTGGCCAGCTTCTCGGCAGCGACACGGGTGGGATCCTCGTCGGCGATCTGGAACCGCTGGCGGACCATCTCAGCCAAGGCCCAGAACGCCACTCCATCGCCGTAGGACAAGCAGCGGCCCTGATGCCACCACACCGTCACCAACAGACCGTCGATGTACTTGCGGAACTCCCACCCCAACCGTGACTTGCCCACCCCGGCCGGTCCCGTGACCGAAACCAACCGTGGGGAGCTGCGCTGCTCGCAGGCGTGGAACAGCTCCTTGACCAGACGCATCTCCGCGTCACGACCGACAAAGCCCGCCTCCAAGCCGTCGATGCGCTGAGAGCCTCCGGCGCCACCGACCACCCGGGTCGCCCGCCACAGCGGGACCGGCTGTGCCTTTCCCTTCAAGGCGTACTCGCCGGCCGGGAAGAAACTGATGGCAGCCTCAGCCACACGAAGGGTGCCCTCGTCCACGAAAACCACTCCGGGGTCCGCGACGGCCTGCACGCGAGCCGCGGTGTTGACCGCATCCCCGGCCACCATGCCCTCGCCACGCGCTCCTACCGTGACCGCCACCGGACCGGTCACCACGCCAGCACGGGCCTGCAACCCCTCCACGCCGGCTTCGCGACCCAGTTGAGCCACGGCATCGATTAGCTCCAACGCGGCGCGTACCGCCCGTTCGCCGTCCTCCTCAAACGCCTGCGGCGTTCCCCACACCGCCATCACCGCATCCCCAATGAACTTCTCCACCACTCCGCCGTAGCGACCGATCACAGTCCGAGCCTTCTCGAAGTAACAGCTGAGCAGTTCGCGGACCTCCTCGGCGTCGCGAGCCTCACTAAGTGGCGTGAAGCCGACCAGGTCGCAGAACAACACTGAACACACCCGCCGCTCCGCCACCCCAGGTGAGGAAGGGACGGGCGCCCTCGAGGCGTCGGCGGCTGTCGTCGGGCTTCGGAGGTCAGTGATGATCGACGGATCTTCATTCAACGCTGTTCCACACTCGTCGCAGAACCGCTGCTCGGCTCGGACCGGCGACGCACAGGCTGGACAGGACGGAGTCAGCGGTCTGCCGCACCCAGCGCAGAACTTGGCGGTTGCCTTGTTGTCTTCCCCGCAGTGTCCGCACGCCACCAACGCAGCCTAGCGTCGTCGGGCTTTCTCGGGGTGCATGGGCTGACTCGGAGCGCTGCCGAGCGGTTGGCCGGCGTCCTCACCCGGAGAGCGTGGGGAAGGTATTCATCCCCGTTGCATCGCATGTCCTACATCATCGCGATTCGCGAGGGTGATCGACAGGCTGATCGTCGGTGATGCGATACGAGTGGTGTCTGACTCGTGGCGAAGCTGCGGCCCGTCGGCGAGAAGACCTGCTGTCGGCGTTGGGTTTGTAGGTGATAAGCGACCGCGTACTGCTCTTCGTGGCGCGTGCGCAGCTTGCCGAAAGAGATCTACTTGAACGAGTGCGGCCCGGCGGGTACGACCTTCCGCCAGCTTGCGTCCAAACCAGTGACGAAGGTCTCCAGGTCGGATGCGCGGATACGACGCGATCCCCCCACCCGTACCGAGGTCAACTCGCCGCTGGCCATCAACTCATAGACCTTGGCCCGGCTGACGCCCAGGCAGGCGACCACGTCCGGGACCTTCAACAGCATCGCGTCCATATCGACTCCTCAGTGACTCGTCTACTGACATAGGCGCGTCGAGCCGTCGCACGTGGACAAATTTGGAGCCGAAGAACCAGTTCCGGATCGACAAGCACGTAGTGGGGCCCCTCACCAGATGTCTCACCACCAGCGAACTTGACCTGTTCAAGCACCTCACCACACGCCTCACCACCGACTTAGAAGGGCGATCTCGAGCCAGTTTCGGGGCGCTTCTGGAGGCAGCGTTTGCGGTCAAGGTGCGGTCAAAGACAAAAGAGGCACTGTCACGGTTTCCGTAACAGTGCCTCTGACCTGCGGTTTCTTGGTAGCGGGGGCAGGATTTGAACCTGCGACCTCTGGGTTACGACAACCCAGATGCTGCCCTGAACCTCATCGGTGGATCTCGGCTCAGCAGACGCTGTCGCTGGGCTTGGGGTTGGCGAGGCCGAACAGGGGCGCAGGCGCACCCCGCCGATGGTGCCTACCAGCGCCAGCGCTCCCCAGGCCCAGCCGTGCAGGCTGAACGAGGCGATGCCCGAGAAGTAGGCGCCGATGTTGCAGCCGTACGCCAGCCGCGCG
>JACCYS010000151.1 GCA_013696365.1 Nocardioidaceae bacterium | reverse complement strand
AGGCTTGCGATGTCGATCCCGCAGACGTGGACACCAACATTGTCGCGGTCTCGTGTCCGGACGCCGCAGCAGTGGTGGCCGCTGCGCGCGAGCAGGGTGTGCTCACCAGTGCGGTCGGCCCGCGGACGCTGCGGCTGGTCACTCACCTCGACGTGGATGCCTCCGCCGCCCGCAAGGCCGCCGAGGTGCTCGCGCCGCTGCTGCGCTGACCGGGGGGGGGCTTTTAGACGAGGGCGACCACCACGGTGGACCCCGGTGCTGCTAGCTCGCCGCCGCTGGGCGACTGCCGGCCGACGAAGCCGAGACCGACGTACAGCTCGGACTGGGTCTCCTCGACGGCGAATCCCGCCGCCTCGAGCTCCTCGCGGGCAGCCTCGACGCCGGTGCCGGTGACATCGGGCACCTCGACCAGCCGTGGACCTTTGGACACCACCAGCCGGACGGTGTCACCGCTGGCTCCGGACCCGTTCGACGGCGATTGGGACACCACGAGCCCTGCGGTCACGTCGTCGTTGAAGGATCGGCGCAGCCGCACGTCGAACCCCTGGGCGCGCAGTGCTCGGGCAGCCGTCGGTGCGGGCTGGCCGCTGCTGTCGGTGATCTCGATCGGACGCGGTCCGCGGCTGACCCAGATGTCCACCACGGTGCCAGGGCGCACGGTGGTGCCAGGGTCGATCGAGGTGCGGGTGACGGTGCCGCGCGTGGCCGTGTCGGAATACACCTTGTTCAGTTGGCCGACCTCGAGCTTCTTTCGGTCCAACCGGCCAGTGGCCGCTGACCTCCCGATCCCGTCCAGCGCCGGCATCTGATACCGCTCCTTGCCGCGAGATAGCGTCAACGCGACGGTCCCGCCGCCCATGATGCGCTCACCGGGGGCCGGGTCGGTGCGGACGACGGCGCCCTCGAGCACCCTCTCGGAATATGCCACCCCCCGGACCTCGACCGTCAGACTCGATCGGGAGGCGGCCTGCCTAGCCTCGCGCTCGCTCATCTGCAACAGCCGCGGCGTCTCGGTCCAGCGCCCCTCACCGAACCACCAGCCCACCCCACCGGCGAGGAGGGTGAGGACGAGCACGACCACCAGCAGCACCCGGCCGCGGCGCCGTCGGCGGCGCGCGTCCCGCCAAGCGTCGTCGGTGTACCGGCTCCGGGTCGAGCCGGACCGACCAGCTGGTCGAGCAACCGGCGGTGCATCCGGCCGGTCACGGGGGTCGACAACAGCCGTCGACGCTGGACTGCCAGCAACCGGCGGGGCGGCGAACGCCCGGGTTCGGTTCCCACCGTCGGTGGCTACGGTCCCGGCCACGACCAGGGTGTGCTCGTGGTCATCGTCGGGAGGCTCCGGCGTCGGGACATTGGGGGGAGGTGTGAGCAGTTTGGCGCCCGCGGCGGGGCTACTGCGTGGGCGCAGATCTTCAGTCAACCCGGGGTCGGTGGCGACCCCTTGAGCAAGAGCCGACCCCACCATCCGCAACTGCCGCACCAAGACACCGGCGTCGCTGGGTCGCTGCTCGCGTTCGCGGGCGGTTGCCCGCGCCACCAGCGCATCCACATAGTCGGGCACCGCCTTGTCCGACAACCCACCGCCGACGGCCAGCGACGGGGCGGGAACATCGTTGTGCACATGCTGATAGGCAACCTGGATGGGGGTGTCACCACTGTGCGGCTTCTCACCGGTGAGCAACTCGTACAGCACGATCCCGCAGGCGTATACATCACTGCGGGCGTCCGCAGACCGGCCCATGACGAGCTCAGGTGCGAGGTACGACACGGTGCCGATGAGCAGTCCGGTGGCGGTGGCGGTGCTCTGGCTGGCGCTGCCCTCCAGCGCTCGTGCCAGCCCAAAATCGGCCACCTTGACAGCACCATCGGCGCCGAGCAGCACGTTCTCCGGTTTGACGTCGCGGTGCATGATCCCGGCCGCGTGCGCCGCAGCGATCGCGTCGGCAACCTGCTCGACGAGGGCCACCGCCCGCCCGGCCGGCAACGGTGCCTGCTCGCGGACGACGTCGCGCATCGTCCCGCCCGGCACCAGCTCCATGGCGAGATAGACCGAACCGTCGTCCTCACCCTGGTCGAAGACGGCGACGACACCGGCATGGTTGAGCCGCGCAGCCGCCCGCGCCTCGCGGACGAAGCGGGCCGCGAACGCATCGTCGTCTGCCAGGTGGCGGTGCATCACCTTGAGCGCGACCAGCCGGTCCAGCCGGGTGTCGACCGCGCGGTAGACGGTGGCCATACCGCCGCGCGCGATGCGTTCGCGCACCTCGTAGCGACCGTCGAGCATGCGCCCGACGAGCGGATCAGCCCGTCGCAGCGACACGGCGTCGGCCTCCTCACACGGTCTGGGCAGTCAACGGACCTCCCGATCGTAGGCCGGTGCGAGTGCCTGGTGGTGTACTCCGACGCGCCCGGCGTGCCCCTGTTGTGCACTTCAGCGGCTGCGCTGCAGCGCAGCGGCAGTGAGCGTGTCCAGCGTCGTGCGGACTGCTGTGTCGGCAGTTGTCTGCGCCAGCGAGTGCGCCGCACGGTCGGCCCGCTGCTCGAACTCCGCGATGGTCTGCTCCACGCTAGCCAAAGCGCCGGTGGACGTCATCAGCTCGCGCAGCTGGTGGATGTCGGAGGAGTCGATCGAGGCGTTGCCGATGCAGCGGTCGAGCAACGCCCGTCCGGCGGCGTCGCTGCGCTCATACGTGCGTGCGAGCAGCACTGTGCGCTTGCCCTCGCGCAGGTCGTCGCCGGCGGGTTTACCGGTCCGCTCGGGGTCACCGAAGACCCCCAGCACGTCGTCTCGCAACTGGAAGGCGAGGCCGATCGGCTCGCCGTACGCGGTGAGCCCAGCCATGAGGTCGTCACCGCCACCCGCGAGGGCCGCACCCAGCTGGAGCGGGCGAACCACCGTGTACGAGGCCGACTTGAAGCGCATCACCCGCATCGCCAGGTCCTCGCCGCCTGTCCCACTTGCCTGACTGACCAGATCGAGAAATTGCCCCGCGGTCACCTCGGTGGTGCACACGTCGAAGACCGGGGCGGCCCGCCCGCTCACCTGCTGGTCGAAGCCACTGCTGCGGAGCAACTCGTGCGCCCAGGTGAGCAGCAGGTCACCGAGCAGGATCGCCGCCCCGGCACCGAAGCGCGTGCGGGGGCCGATCCAGCCAGCGGCAACGTGCTGCTGCTCGAAGGTCCGGTGCGCTGCGGGTCGGCCGCGGCGGGTGGCCGAGCCGTCCATCAGGTCGTCGTGCACCAGCGCGCTGGCCTGCAACAACTCCAGGGCTGCAGCCGACCGCCAGGCCCGCGTGTCTGCCGGGTGGCCGCCCGCTGCCTGCCAGCCGGCCAGGCAGAACAGGGCCCGCAACCGCTTGCCGCCGGCGACTGCCTGGGCCGCCTCCTCGGCGAGGGCGTCGGTCTCGACACCGACCGTGGCAAGCAGCCCGCGTCGAGCCGACAAAAAGTCAGCAAGCTCGGCGTCGATGCCGGCTATCCAGCCGGCGATGGGATCAGCGGACTGGTCGGGCACCCCGCGACACTAGCCGTGTGCAGTGGCGATCCGGCTTAGGCTGTTGGCCATGACCTTTTCGGCCACCACGCCCGCTGCCGCGCACGATCAGCCACTGAGCGCGGTGTTCGCAGCCGGGCGGCGGTGCTTCTCTTTCGAGTTCATGCCGCCCAGGGACGACACCGGCGAGCGCCAGCTGTGGACCACAATCCGCCAGTTGGAGCCGCTTGGGCCGACCTTCGTGTCGGTGACATACGGCGCTGGCGGCTCCACCCGGGACCGCACGATCCGCATCACCGATCGGATCGCCGCCGAGACCACGCTGCGACCGGTCGCCCACCTGACCTGCGTGGGCCACCATGTCGACGAGTTGCGCAGCATTATCGGGCAATACGCCGACGCCGGCGTCCGCGACATTCTGGCGTTGCGCGGTGACCCACCGGGCGATCCCGGCGGCGCCTGGCAGCCGCATCCCGGTGGTCTCGACCGTGCTGTGCAGCTGGTGGCGCTGGTGAAGTCGCTCGGTGACTTCGGTGTGGGGGTGGCAGCATTCCCCGAGAAGCATCCAGAGGCTGCCGATCTGGACGCCGACGCCCGATTCCTGGTCGACAAGGCGCGTGTCGGTGCCGACTATGCGGTCACCCAACTGTTCTTCCGGGCCGAGGACTATCTGCGGCTGGTCGACCGGGTGCGGGCGCTCGGGTGCGAGCTGCCGATCCTGCCCGGCATCATGCCGATCACGAATCTCAAGCAGGTGCAGCGCTTTGCCACCCTTTCGGGATCGCAGGTGCCGCCCGAGACTGTGGCCCGGTTGTCGCCCTACGCCGACGACCCCGCCGCGGTGCGGGCCGCCGGCGTTGAGCTGGCCACGCAGATGTGTGACCGGCTACTGGCAGAGGGTGCACCGGGGCTGCACTACTACACGCTGAACAGGTCGACTGCGACCCGCGAGATTCACGCCGGGCTCGCTGTGCACGCTTGACGGACGGCGCGACATCCACCGTTCGGTGGATCTTGTGGCGAGCCAGCGCGCCAACCCCCGGGTCACTGACGATCCTCATTATGTGGGCACTCGATATCGCAGCGCGCGGGCACTGGCCGCGATGCTGGCTGTGCTTGCCAGCATCGGCTGCTGCGTCTGCGTGGTGGCGTTGCTGCTCGACGACCCGGTGTTCGTCAGCCGACATGAGGTGGCGGTGGCAGCCTGGTCATGTGGCATCGCCGCAGTGCTGCTCGCGGTGGCCGCGGCCCAGGAGCGGGCGAACCCCGACGACGACCCGCGCTACCTGCAGACCATCGTGCACGGCTTCGTGGACGAGTGGCGGCGCTGAGCCGCGCCCTCAACCCTCGACGTCGGTCGCTGTCCCGCCGGTGATCTGCACCAGCTCGGCGTACGTTGTGGGGAACACCGCATGCGGATGTCCGCCTGCCGCCCACACCGTGTCGTAGCCCGCCAACCACCGGTCGACGAACGTTCGCACCGGCGAGGGGTGCCCCACCGGCGCGACACCGCCGATCGCCTGACCCGTGTGGGTTCGCACGAAGTCGGGGCTGGCGCGCTGCAGTGGCTCGAGCGCGTGCTCGGCGGCGAGTTTGTCGGTGTCGACCCGGTGTGCCCCCGAGGTCACCACCAGCACCGGCTCACCGGCTGATTCGAAGACCAGACTGCTGGCGATAGCGCCGGCCTCGCAGCCAAGCGCAGCCGCAGCCTCCACGGCCGTACGTGCGGAGTCGGGCAGCACCCGGATGTCGCCGGTCACCCCGAGCGCCGCGAGCGCCGAGCGCATCCGGACGACCGAGCGGTGCTCACCCATCGGTGCTGGCCGGATCGGTGCTGGCCGGATCGATGCTGGCCGGATCGGTATGGGCCGGCTGGGCGGTGGGCGTCACGGGTTTCACGGTAGTGCGGGCGTGCGACACCCACCGAACCGGTGGATACCGGTCGAGCAGTTGACGCATTGTCGTCGGCGAGGTCTACTGTTCCCAGTATTCGAACATGTGTTCGAACAGAGGCGGGTGCTCGCGACGCCAACCTCGCAGGTGGACTCCGCACCGACGGCCGTGCCTCGACCCCATGGCCGTCGGTGCGGGTCGCCGAACCGGGTGGGAGCCGAGGACGGGAGATGTGTGCAGATGCGTCGCTACAACGAGCCGGTCGCAGTCCACAAAGGCCTGGTGGGCGGGATCGAGGGACCCAAGCAGTTCATCTGGCGTGACCGGTTGTGGCAGGTGCATGCGGTTGTCAGCCAGTGGGTGGAGACCCGGCCATGGTGGGAGCGCAGCGTGGTCCGCGGACTGCTTGGCGACCAACACGACGGGACAGACATCAATGGGTTGCCGGTGACGTCGGTGGCCACCCTGGTCGCCGAGCAGCAGGTCTGGCGGGTGGACGCCACCCTCGGCCGCCTGGGCCTGGTGCGTCCTGATGATCGTGAGGTGCGCGGCGTGTTCGATCTGGTGCTCGAGGGCGAGTCCGGACAGTGGCGGCTCGTCGGGTCGCTGGACTGAGAGGTGCAGACCATGGTGACGTCGAGCCCAGCCTGTTCGGCTGCTGCAGTTTCTTGCCTGGCGCTGGCTGAGCGGTCATTGGCTGAAGCAGCGGTCACCGGTGAGCACACGATGCGCTATGCGGCGGCCCATGTCGCGGCGCTGCGGACGGCTGCGGCAGTTCTTGCCGTTCGCACCCGTCCGCATCCCCGCAGCGAGCGGAACGCCTGGGTGTTGCTCACCCGGGTGGCACCAGAGTTGGCCGAGTGGGCAGCCTTCTTCGCCGCCGGCGCCGGCAAACGCGCTGCCGCCGAGGCCGGCCTGACCCATGCGGTCACGACCAGGGAGGCCGACGACCTGTTGCGGGATGCGGAGTGTTTCTTGCAGGTGGCCCAGCAGTTGCTTGACCTGCCCCATCAGCCGTTGCTGCCTGGCCACGGTGCGATGTCCTCGGCGAGCTCGGCAGCCACGGCTCGTGTGCAGGTGCGGCGAGCGGGGTGAGCGATCCATTCGTGCACCTGCACGTGGCCTCCGGATACTCGCTGCGGCACGGGGCGTCCCACCCGCACCGACTGGTGGAGCGGGCCGCCGAGCTTGGGCAGGACACGCTCGCGCTGACCGATCGAGACGGGGTCTATGGCGCGGTCCGGTTCGCCAAGGCCTGCCTGCGAGCCGGTATCCGACCGGTCCTCGGCGTCGACCTTGCGGTCGAGCCGTCTGGGCTGGTGCCCGGTCCTGGTCCCAGCCCTGTTCGCAGTCCTGCTCGGGGGGGTGCTTTCCGTGATCCCGAGCTGCCCCGGATCACCCTGCTGGCCAGTGGGCGGCACGGCTGGGCCGCGTTGTGCCGGGTGGTGTCGGCGACCCACCTGCGCGGCGAGCGGGGCACACCGGTGACCACTGCCGAGCTGGTCGCCGAACACACGTCCGGCTGCGGTGTGCTGGTGCTGCTGGGACCAGCCTCTGAGGTGGGGCGAGCGGTCGGTACCCGCCGCGTCGACCTGGCCGACGCAGTGCTGCGCGCCTGGCGAGGGCTGCTCGACCCGGCCGACCTGGCCATCGAGCTGATGTCGCACCGCACCGGTGGTTCCGGTCCCGGCAGCACTGCGCACGCAGCCAGGATGGCCGGTGCAGCAGGACGGGCACGGCTGGCCACGGTGTTGACCAACGCCGTTCGCTACGCCGATCCGCAGGACGCCGCCGTCCTGGACATCCTTGACTCGGCCCGTCGGCTGGTGCCGCTTGACCTGCGTCATCTCGACCGGCGCAACGCCGAGGGTTTCCTCAAGCACGGCAAGCAGATGGCCGAGGTGGCCGATGAGGTGTGCCGGGCGGCCGGGCTGGGGGAGCAGTCTGCCCGCCGGCTGCTGGCCCACACCCGGATGGTCGCCGACCGCACCGCCCTCGACCCGCGACTCGACCTCGGTCTCGGCGAGGTGCACCTGCCCGAGCTCGAGCTGGCAACCGGGTTCTCCGCCGAGGCGGCCACCGGCGGGTCTGCTGACGCCGCCGACCGGGTGCTCCGCGGGCGGGCCATCGCGGGGCTGACCCGCCGTTACGGTGCGCTGTCTCGCTCGCTCGACCACCAGGTGCACGAGCGTCTCGATGACGAGCTGGGCACCATCTCAGCTCTCGGCTACGGCGCGTACTTCCTGACCGTCGCCGACGTGTGCGACCTGATTCGCGACCTGGGCGTGCGGGTCGCTGCGCGGGGCTCGGGGGCGGGCAGCCTGGTCAACTACGCGCTGGGTATCTCCGGAATCGACCCGCTGCAGCACGGACTGCTGATGCAGCGTTTCCTGTCGCCGTTGCGCCAGGCACTGCCCGACATCGACATCGACATCGAGTCGGACCGCCGCGAGGAGGTCTATACCCAGATCCTTGCCCGCTACGGCGGTGAGCGGTGCGCCTGCGTCGCGATGATGGACACCTATCGGGTGCGGCACGCCATCCGTGACGTGGGTGCCGCGCTTGGGATGCCGGCGGGTGAGGTGGACACCATCGCCAAGGCGTTCCCGCATATCGCAGCCCGTGATGCCCGCGCGGCGTTGCGCGAGTTGCCTGAGCTGCGGGCCGCGGGGCTCGGCGAGCAACGGCTCAGCCTGCTGTTCGACCTCGTCGAGCGCCTCGACGGGCTGCCCCGGCACATCGCCCTGCACCCGTGCGGGGTGTTGCTGTCCGATGCGAGCCTGCTCGACCGCACCCCGGTCGAGGCCAGCCATGCCGGCTTTCCGATGAGCCAGTTCGACAAGGACGACGTCGAGGACCTCGGCCTGCTCAAGCTCGACGTGCTGGGCATCAGGATGCAGTCAGCGATGGCGCACGCGACCGCCGAGATCGCCCGGGTGGACGGCATCGAGGTCGACATCGACGACCAGCGGCAGGTGCCGCTGGACGACCCGGCGACCTACCGGCTGATCGGCCACGCGCGCACCCTGGGCTGTTTCCAGATCGAGTCACCCGGTCAGCGTGAGCTCACCGGCAAGTTCGGCCCGGAGACCTTCGACGACATCATCATCGACATCTCGCTGTTCCGCCCCGGGCCGGTCAAGAGCGACATGGTCACCCCGTTCCTGCAAGCACGGCAGGGCTGGCGGCAGCCGGTCTATCTGCACCCCGACCTGGAGCCGGTGCTGCGACCCACCTGCGGGGTGGTGGTCTTCCACGAGCAGGTGCTGCAGATCATCGAGGTGCTCACCGGATGCACCCTCGCTGAGGCCGACGAACATCGTCGGGCACTCGGCGACCGGGAGGGCAAGCAGGACGTCGAGGCGTGGTTCTTCCCCGCTGCCCTCAGGCGTGGCTACCCCGAGGCGACCGTCCACCAGGTGTGGGCGGTGCTCGAGGCCTTTGCCTCGTTCGGTTTCTGCAAGGCGCACGCGGCGGCTTTCGCGCTGCCCACCTACCAGTCGGCCTGGCTCAAAGCCCACCACCCGGCCGCTTTCCTTGCCGGGGTGCTCACGCACGACCCGGGGATGTATCCCAAACGGCTGATCCTCGACGATGCCCGCCAGTTCGGTATCACCGTGCTGCCGCTCGACATCAACTCCTCCGACGCCACCTACCGCGTCGAGCACCTCGCCGGCACTGACGCCTACGGCATCCGGCTGTCGCTGGCCGACGTCAAGGGCATTGCTGCAGCCGAGGTCACCGGCACTGTCGCCGGCCGGCCCTACCACTCGCTCACCGACTTCTGGCACCGTGCCGGTTGTTCCCGGCCGGTCACCGAGCGGTTGGTGCTCGCGGGCGGCTTCGACACCCTGTACGGCATCGGTTCACCGGTGCCGGTGCGTCGACGTGGCACCGTGACCCGCCGCGACCTGCTGTTGCAGGTGCTCGAGCTCGACCGGTGGACCCGGTCGGCCAGGCGTGCGCAACACCGGCGGCGCGGTGGCTCCCGGGCGCGCCCGAGCCGCGCCGGTCGCGATGAGTACAGCGACACGGTGTCGCTGGCCGCGGCCCAGTCCCGTGCCAGTGGCGCCAGCGAGCGGCCGGTGGCGGTTCAGCTGAGCCTGGATCTCGGCGACACACCCGGTGAGACCGAGCCGTCGGGGTTGCCAGAGATGACCGGCGCCGAACGGGTCCGCGCCGAGCTGGAGGTGCTCGGACTCGATGTCAGTCGACATGTCGTCGACTTCTACACCCCGCTGCTCGACGCCCTCGGCGTCACCCGGTCAGCCCAGCTGCTGACCCGCCGCACCCGCAGCACCCTGCTGATTGCCGGTGTCAAGGTCGCCACCCAGACCCCACCGATCCGATCCGGACGTCGGGTGGTCTTCCTGACCCTCGACGATGCCACCGGTCCGGTCGACGCGACCTTCTTCGAGGATGTTCAGGGGCCATACGCCGCGACCGTCTTCCATTCCTGGTTGCTGCTGGTGCGCGGCGAGCTGCGGCGCACCGGCCCCCGCGGTGTCAGCCTGCGCGCCACCGGGTGTTGGGACCTCGCCGCCCTGGACGCCCAGTGGCGTGCGGCCGGGCTGGACGCCGTACATGCCGAGCTGGCCAGGGTGCCCGCCGGTTTCGGCGCCGACGTCGGGGAGCAGGCGGTGCAGGGTGCCGCCGAGAGTCGCTCCAGCCGCCCGGTCGTCGCCCGGCCGCCGGACTTCGGTGCGGACGTCCATGACCAACAGCACTCTGCCGGTGGGATGGGTCGCCGGCGAGTGCTGGTCCACCCCAGTGGGTTTCGACAGTCGCCCTACGCCGACGTCAAACCAGCCGGTGGGGACGCCAAATCTGCGCCCCGCAAGCTGTGGCACTCCAGCCCCGGAAGCTCAGGCGGCTGATGGAGTGCGCCCGCACGACGGTGACTGGCCGGCTCACTAGGCTGTCGGTGTCCTTGCTGCGCCGTCGGTGTCTTTGCCGCCGCCGGTCACGGTGGTCTGGAGGAGTCTCGTGGTCGAGTATCGCCGCAGCGCCATGCGAACGGCGGTCGTATGGGATGTGCTGCAGACCGAGCTTGCCGGTCTCGACAGCCCCGAGGCCGGGCAGGGCACCCAGGGTCGGGTGGTCGATCTCGGCGGGGGCACCGGCGAGTTTGCGGTTCGGGTCGCCGAGCTGGGCCACGAGGTCACCGTCATCGACCCCAGCCCCGACGCGCTGGCCGCCCTCCACCGGCGCGCCACCGACGCCGAGGTGGTCGAGCGGGTGCATGGCATCCAAGGCGATGCCGCTGACTTGTCCACCCTGGTGGAGAGCGGTTCGGTCGATGTCGTGCTCTGTCACGGGGTGCTCGAGTACGTCGACGATCCTCGCGCCGCCCTCGAAGCCATCGGTGGCGTGCTGCGACCCGACGGTGTCCTCAGCGTCTTGGTCGCTAACCGGCTGGCTGCTGTCGTGGCCCGTGCACTGGCCGGCCACTTCGACCAAGCCCGGGGCCTGCTGGAGGCCTCCGCCGAGCAATGGGACCCCAGCGCCCACGGGCCCCGGCGCTATACCCGTGACGAAGCAGTACAGCTGCTGCGTCGTTCTGCCTTCACCCTGCAGACCGTGCACGCCGTCCGGGTCTTCACCGACCTGGTGCCCAGCACTCTGGTCGATGCGGAGCCGGGTGCGCCGGCTGCACTGCTCGCACTTGAGCGCTCAGCCGCTGACGTTGCCGAGTTGGCTGCAGTTGCCGCTCAGCTGCACCTGCTCGCCCGCCGCAGCTGACCGTCCTGCGCCTGAGCATGGCTCGCCACGATGAGCCGGGACTGGCCCAACACCTGGCCCAACGACGACTGGCGCTGCCCGATCCTGCACATCGATATGGACGCCTTCTATGCGTCGGTCGCCGTTCGGGAGCGTCCCGATCTGCAGGGACGGGCGGTCATTGTCGGCGGGGGACACCGCGGTGTGGTGCTGTCGGCAAGCTATGCCGCCCGGGTGCACGGGGTGCGGTCGGCCATGCCGGTCATGCGTGCTCGTCGGCTGTGCCCGCATGCCGTGCTGGTGGCACCCGACTTTGCTCTGTTCAGCGCCGTGTCTGCTGCCGTGATGGAGACCTTTCGCAGTGTCACGCCGCTGGTCGAGGCAATGTCGTTGGATGAGGCCTTCCTCGATGTGTCCGGGGCTGGTCGCAGACTGGGCAGCCCGGCGCGCATCGGGGCGCGGCTGCGGGCGCAGATCGCCACCGAGCAGCAGATCAGCTGCTCGGTGGGGGTGGCGGCAACTACCGACCTGGCCAAGCTCGCCTCCCGTCGCGCAAAGCCCGACGGGTTACTGGTGGTTCCCCGGGACCGCGCCACGGCTTTTCTGCATCCGCTCGATGTCGGTGAGCTGTGGGGGGTGGGGGAGGTGACCGCCGAGCAGTTGCACCGACTCGGCCTGCGTACGGTGGGCGACCTCGCGCACACCCCGCTGGCGCTGCTGCGCCGTGCTTTGGGCGCCGCGACCGCCGACCACCTGCACACCTTGTCCTGGGGTGGGGGGCGCAGCACTGTCAGCCCGCGCCGCTCATCCGACGAGCCGGACCGCAGTATGGGTGCCGATGAGACCTTCTCTCGCGACACCGACGATCCAGACGTCATTCACCGCGAGCTGCTCCGCCTCTCGGCCAAGCTGGCCGGCCGGCTGCGAACCGGTGCGCTGGTGGGCCGCACGATCACGCTCCGGGTGCGGTTCGCAGACTTCACCACGATCACCCGCTCGCATACGCTACGAGACTCCACTGATGTGGCTGTCGAGATCTACGCCACCGCAACCCGGCTGTTCGATGCACTCGGTCTGCAACGTGCCCGGCTGAGACTGGTGGGGGTCCGCGTCGAGGGGCTGCGGACAGCGGCTGGCAGCAGCCGACAGCTCGAGCTGGGAGCCCGTGAACACGGGTGGGCCGAGGCTGAGCGAGCTGTCGACAAGGCCGTGGCGCGCTTCGGCTCAAACGCGATCTCGCCGGCAGCGTTGATCGGGGTGCCCCGACCCTGAGTCGACACCACCCCGAGACCCCATCGCTGCGGCCCAACCCGAGCGCAACGGACCCGATGTCCACCGAGTAGCGCTGGTTTGCAACCACGGCTTTCGGGACGGCCGTCTGCTGCTTACACTCGGAGCCAGACCGCCAGCAGGAGGACCCTCAGCAGGAGGACCCACAGTGCCACTCTCCGAAGAGGAGCAGCGTCTGCTCGAACAGATGGAGCACGCGCTCGCCACCGAGGATCCCAAGTTCGCCTCTGCCCTGCGCGGCTCCAACCTGCGTGCGCGCCTACGTCGTACGGCAATCGTGTCCGCGCTGGCCTTCGTCGCCGGGGTCGGGGTGCTGATGTTCGGTGTCGTGCTCGAGCTGACCGTCGTCGGTGTTGTCGGCTTCTGCATGATGCTGGCTGGCGCCTACTTTTTTGCCACGTCGTGGCGCCAAGGCGGCGAGGTCGGCGCCGACGAGCCGGCAGAGCCCAGCGGGCAGCAGCCCCGCGCCAGCGCCCGATCGCCACGGCAGGCGTCCTTCATGGACCGCATGGAGGAACGTTGGCGCCGCCGCCGCGACGAGGGCGGCAACTGACCGCCCGTCCATCAGCCCGCACTGGACTGCTCGGTACTGGGCTCCTCGGTCCGCAACAACCTGGGTCCGTCGCCGCCGCGTGCTGTGTGCCACCCATGGCGCGGGAGCAGCGAGATCGGCAGCCACACGCTGCGTCGGCGCTGCCATGACGTCCGACCAGCCGCCAGTCGGTCCGTCACCTCGTCCACGTCTCGCCGCGATGCGGTCGCCGAGCGGGGTGCCGCACCGGCGGCCGGTGCGAAGCGGGACCGCTCGACATCGATGACCAGCCGGTTCAGCGCCGCGACCGCCCCCGCGTCCTCGTGCAGCAGTGACCGCAGCTCGCGGCCTGAGGTGCGCAGCGTTGACCGCTGGTCCACCGGCACCCCGAGGTCCGCGCTCGTGTCGGTCAGCTCGACCCAGGCGACCTCGGCGGTGGGATCTGCGGCCCGATCTGCGGCAGGGCCTGCTCGTCGCCATCGCCGTGCGCGCCGTGCGGCGCGGGCTGTCCGAGGTGCGGCCAGCGTTACGACCGCAAGCAGCAGTACACCGGCACCCCACACCAGCCGCTGTCCGTAGCCACTGGAAGCGCCCCCGTCGGTGGAGCCGGCGTCAGCCGGCGGCACCGTGACCTCGTCTTGCGGGCGATCACGAGTGGTCAGCGTTCGACCGGTGTTGGCGGTGGTCTCCGCCACCCCCGGCCCGGTCCCGCGATCGGGGGCCGCGCCGGTGCGTACGGCCGGGGTGGGCTCGAACAGGACCCAGCCGACGCCTTCGAAGTACAGCTCCGGCCAGGCGTGCATATCCAGCCCCTGGAACTCCCAGCGGCCCTCCCCGGCCAGCTCGGGACGCAGAAAACCCACCGCGACCCGCGCAGGGATTCCCAGGCTGCGAGCCATCAGGGCCATCGACGCGGCGTACTGCTCGCAGTAACCGCGACGCTGCTCGGTCAAGAAGTTCTCGATGGTCTCGAGACCGTCACCGGGCCCCGGTTCCAGCGAGTACTCGAAGCCACCCTCGGTCCGGAACCAGTTCTGCAGCGCTTCTGCCTCCTCGTAGCGCGACGGTTGACGCGCCGTCACAGAATCCGCGAGGTCAGCGATCGCCGGCGGCATGTCGGCCGGAAGGTCGAGATACGGCTCCATGTTCGCGCTGGGCGGCCCGGTGGCGGTGAGCTCGCTGGCCGTCGGCAACACCAGGGTGGACACCGTGTCGTAGCTGAGCCCGGCAGCGTTCAGGTCGTCGGAGCGGGCAGAGATGTCCAGTTCGGCGGCGTCCACACTCCAGTCACCGGCGGCTTCGGCGCTGGTGACCGGGTAGAGCGTGGGGAGCCACGTGGTGTTGAACCGGGAGCTGACGGTTATCCGGGACGCGACCCGGTCTCGCTCGACCGGCGTGAGCAAGCCCGGCGGAGGGTCCGGCACCTGCGACAACGACGTGGCCGTCTCCTCGGTGCGTTCGCTTGGCTTCCACGAGTCGTCGGTGAACGTGTCCAGCGAAGCGATGCGAAGGTACCGGGGGACATCGCCGTTGGTGGTCATGGTGACCAGCACATCGTCGGTCCGCTCGCCGAGATTGCGGCGCAGATCGAGCAACGGGTTCTCCAGGTCGACGGTGCCGTCTCCGCCACCGCCAGCGCCGTCAGCGGTGAGCGGACCATCGGCCAGGAACGTCCGAGGCAGCGTGGGGATCAGCAGCGGCAGTACCACCGCGAGCGCAACCGCACCGAAGCCGACCCGTCGACCTGATTCGACCAGCGTGGACACCGCCACCGGCTGCCGGTCCCGTGCGCTGAGCAGCGCCCCGCTGATGCTGATTTGCCGGCCCCAATGGGTGACCCGGTCCCGCTGCTCAGCGGCAAGCAGAAACACGAAGGCAAGCGCGCCAGGGGCGAAGGCGAGCACTGGCACCTCGCCGGCCAGCAGCGACACGGGCGTCATATAGATGCCGAGGAAAACCAACCCCACCAGGGCGGGCCGCCGCCAGGAGACCGCGACGAGATCCACCACCAGTGCGACCGCGCCGACCACGAAGGCCAGGGATGCGGCGACCGCGTCGGTGGCGGGTGCTGGCGGCGCGTACTCCTGGGCGGTCGCCAGTGCCGACACCACCACGTCAATCAGCGCCGCCATCGACTCGCGGGTCGGGACCACTCCCGCCCACGCAACCTCGGACGCGTACGACACGGTCGCCCAGATCAAGAGCGCGAACAGTTGCGCGATCAGCACCACTGCAACCGGCAGCTGCAGTCGGCGGCTGGCTGCCCCGACGGCGGCAACGATGAGCCCGGCGACGCCGCCGGTGACGAGGAAGCTGATCGGGGTGACCAGCGGGGCCAGACTGGCTGCGGCGGCAACCGACGCCAGCCAGGCCCACAGCGCCAGCTTGGCAAGACTCGACCACGACTCGGTCACCGTCCACCCACCGCCTCGCCATCAACCTGCAGGTGACCCCCACGGCTGTGCAGCTGGGCGCCGAGCCGCTCCCAGGCCGCAGGGACAGTGTCACCGGCGCCTGCGACCACCACCGCCCAACCGCCACGGCTCAGCATGGTCGCCTGCAGCATCACCTCAGGTGTGCGGGACCGGGCCGAGCCGGCCTCCGGCTCTGTCCCGCTGCCGTGCCAGTCATCGCTGTCGACCAACACCGCAAGCTTGCGGCGGCCCGGCGCGAGGCCACGAGACAGCTCGGACACATCGTGGTCGTTGAGGTGGCCGAGCACGGCGACCAGCAACCCCGGCTGTTGGCTGATCGCCTGGACCGCATTCTCGAGCCGATGCTGCGGCGAGGCCTGCAATGCCGCCAGCTGGTCGAGCACCGGGCCGGTCTGGGCCAGTGGGCTGGCGGGATGGTCGTGCCAGGTCGACGCCTCCGCATCCGCGCGGTCAGTGATGAGGCGCACCGACATGCCGGCCTGGGCCAGATGCACCGACACCGATGCGGTCGCCGACACGGCCCACTCCAGTGACGACCCAGGCCCGTTGCCCCGATGCGCCACCGTCCTGGCGTCCAGCAGCACGGTGGCGCGGCTCTGCCAGGGTTGCTCCTCGCGTCGCACCATCAGCTCACCGGTCCGCGCCGTGCTGCGCCAGTGCACACGTCGCAGATCGTCGCCTTGCCGATAGTCGCGAACCGTCACATCTTCGGCGCTGCCGACGCTGAAGGCGCGCGGCCGCCGATCACCGGCCCCCGTCGAGTCGCTGACCGCACGCACCGGCGCCAGCCGGTGCACGGTGGGGGTGACCACCAGGTGGCTGGTGGCGCTGAACGTACGGATCAACTCGATCATGCCGAAGGGGTCGCTCACCCGCACCGACAACGGGCCGACGTCGAAGTGCCCGCGGGCGTCGGAGCGCACCGGATAGCTCACCTCTCGCGACCAGTGCCTGCCCATGTGGTCCACGACGAAACGCGGTCGGGTGCCGAGCGCATACGGCACCCGGTCCTCGAGCAACAGCAGCCCGGTGGGCATCCGGCCCTCATTGACAAGCCCGAGCGTGACCGTCGCCACCTCACCGACCGCAACCCGCCCCGGTGCGATGACCCGGTCGGCGCGCAGTCGGTAACGAGCGCGGCTCGCCAACGCTGCGGTGAGCAACGGCACCGCAGCGGCCAAGATGCCGACCCGCAGCAGCGCGTCGTAGCCGAGCAGCACTGAGCAGACCACGGTGGCACCGCCAGCGGCGAGAAACGCCCGCCCCCGGGTGGTGAGCGCCGCCAGCGCCTCACGCACCCGGCTCAACCCCCGCTGTCGACCGACCGGCCGACCGCCCGCCCGGTCGGTGCGGGTACGGCACGAAGTGCGCTGTCGATCACCTGCTCGGCACTACGCCCGCCCATGGCCGCTTCGGGGGCGAGCAGCAGCCGGTGCGCCAGCACCGACGACGCCAGCCGCTGCAGGTCGTCGGGGACCACGTAGTCGCGCTGTTCCAAGGCGGCCCAGGCTTTGGCGGCACGCATCAGGTGCAGGGTTGCTCGTGGGGAGACACCGAGACGAAGCTCAGGTGAGCGTCGGGTGGCCGTGGCGATGTCGACGGCGTAGCGCTGCACGGCAGGTGCCACGAACACCCCGCGCACCACGTCGATGAGCTTGGCCACCTCGGCCGCACTGGTGACTGGCTCCACTTCTTCGAGCGGACTGAGGCCGGTGTGCCCGGCCAGCATCGCCAGTTCGGAGCTGGGCACCGGGTAGCCCATCGAGATGCGTGCCATGAAACGGTCGCGCTGCGCCTCCGGCAGTGGGTAGGTGCCCTCCATCTCGATCGGGTTCTGCGTCGCGATCACCATGAACGGCTCGTCCAGCTGGTAGGTGGAGCTGTCGACGGTCACCTGCCGCTCCTCCATGCACTCCAGCAGCGCCGACTGGGTCTTGGGGGAGGCACGGTTGATCTCGTCACCGACGACGATGTTGGCGAAGACGCCACCGGGTCGGAACTCGAACTCGCGGGTGTTCTGGTTGAAGATGGACACGCCGGTCACATCGCTGGGCAGCAGGTCCGGGGTGAACTGGATGCGGCGAACTGTGCCGTCGATGGCTCGGGCCAGCGTCTTGCTGAGCATGGTCTTGCCAACGCCGGGCACGTCCTCGATCAACAGGTGCCCGCCGGCGAACAACACGGCCAGCGCCGCCCGGACCACCTCGGCCTTGCCTTCGATCACCGACTCGATCGCAGTCTGCAATGCCGCGGCAGTGGCCGTCAGTGCGGCAAAGTCACCGCCGGCTTGCGGTGTGCGGGCAGCCGGGTTCGCGTCGCTCACCGGACCTCCTCAGCTGACGGCACACCGCCGCGCAGACGTCTCTCGCCTGCATTTTCGCACGAGCACACAGCCGGACCACCGGAACCGCCGTGTCTCAATCTGCCGGCCACCTCGGGGCGGCGGGCGTTGTGTCGCCAGCGTACGGGCTGGCAGAAGCCCCTGTACGCAGCGGCGATTCGGTTGACGGTGGGGGAAGGTGGAGTACAGTGGGGGAAAGTGGTGATTCACACGGGAGGTGGTGGCATGTTCTTCGGCACGCACACCCCCCGCCTGGACGACAAGGGCCGGCTGACATTGCCGGCCAGGTTCCGCGAGGCGCTGCGGGAGGGGTTGGTGATGACGAAGGGACAGGACCGGTGCCTGTACGTCTTCCCGCGGGCGGACTTCGCGCACACCACCGAGCGGCTGGCCGTGGCGCCGGTGACGGACAAGCGCACTCGCGACTTTCTGCGGGTCTTCTATTCCGGCGCTACCGACGAGGTGCCGGACAAGCAGGGACGGGTCACGATCCCGCCGGGGCTGCGCACCTACGCCAGTCTCGAGCGTGACTGCACGGTCATCGGCGCCAATGCGCGGATCGAGGTCTGGGACACCGCCGCCTGGACGCAGTTCATGGCCGCGCAGGAGCAGGCATTCTCCGAGCTAGAGGACGAGGTGGTCCCCGGTGTGATCTGAGCCACTGCGCCTCTCGCCGCTCGTGTGACGAGGCCTTCGCCCACCTTCTGTGCCAGCTGGCGCACCTTCCCCGGTGCCAGCCGGCATGTCTGAGGCGGCGGGCGAAGACCTGGCCCTACGAGCGACCTGACCAGCACATACCCAGCTGAATTTGCTCGCCGCGACGCAGAAGGGTCGAGACAATGAGCGCATCGCCCAGCCGAGACACACCGTCGCAGCGACGGATCCGGGAGGACGTCCGCGACGGAGCAATGGTGATGGCCTTCTCCGGGCTGGCCTCCACCGCCGTCGCGATGGCACTTCTGCTGCTCGTCCGACTGGCCGGCTGAGCTCGGCCATGCCGAAAGTCGCCGACGCCGGCCACCTGCCAGTGCTGGTCGAGCGGGTGGTGGGTCTGCTCGCCCCCGCGCTCGACCACCCGAACGCGGTCCTCGTCGATGCCACACTTGGTTTGGCCGGGCATACCGCCGCGCTTCTCGACCGGTGCCCGCAGGCCCGGGTCGTGGGGCTTGACCGGGATCCGATGGTGCTGGGGCTCGCCCGAGAGCGGCTGACCCGCTTCGGTGACCGGGTGCGGCTGGTGCACGCCGTCTACGACTCGATCACTGAGGTGGTGTCGGACGGCGCGGATGCTGTCCTGTTCGACCTGGGTGTGTCCTCGGTGCAGCTCGACCGAGCGGATCGCGGATTCTCTTATGCGCATGATGCGCCGCTGGACATGCGGATGGATCCCAGCACCGGTCGGACCGCCGCCGACCTGCTGAACACCGCAGACCAGCGTGAGCTTGCTCGGATCCTGCGGACGTACGGCGAGGAGCGCTTCGCCGCCCGGATCGCCTCATCGGTTGTGCGTGCTCGCGCCGAGCAGCCGTTCAGCAGCAGCGCACGGCTGGTCGACCTGGTGCGCGACGCCATCCCGGCGGCCACCCGTCGCACCGGCGGTAACCCGGCCAAGCGCACCTTCCAGGCCCTGCGGATCGCCGTCAACGACGAGTTGACCGCGCTGAGTCTCGCGCTGCCGGCGGCGCTGGACCTGACGCTGCTGCATGGCCGGGTGGTGGTGCTGGCCTACCACTCGCTAGAGGACCGCATGGTCAAGCGGGCGTTCGCGAGCGGTGCGCGGGCAGACGTGCCCGATGACTTCCCAGTGGTGCCCACCAGTCGCCAGCCACAGCTGCGGCTGTTGACCCGAGGTGCGGAGCGGGCGGGCGAGGACGAGGTGGCAGCCAACCCGCGAGCCCGGTCGGTCCGGCTGCGAGCGGTCGAACGGATCAGGGAGGCAGCATGAGCACCGCGTTGCGCGGTTCACCCGGCGGCTCCCGCGGCTCGCGGGTGACCCAGGAGCGGATCTCCCCACGGCTGCGCCCGCCGGCCCGGCCGGCCCCCAGACCTCGGTTGCGGGCGGTCACCCCGCCGCAACCGAGCACCCGCAGCGGGTCGTTCGTCACCATGCTCGTACTCGTGCTGGCCGGTGGTCTGGTGGGGCTGCTGCTGCTGAACACCGCCATGCAGCGCTCGGCGTTCGAGTTGGAGGAGCTGCGTACCCGCGCCGCCACCCTGGACGTCCGCAGCCAGGTGCTCGATCTGCAGGTGGAGCGGCTGCGTTCGCCGGATCGCCTCGCCTCCCAGGCAGCCGGGCTCGGCATGGTGCCGGTGACCTCGCCCGGCTTCGTCCAACTGGCCGACGGGCAGGTGCTGGGCGAGCCGGGTGCCGCAGTTGCCGGCACCGGGCCACAGCTGGTCCGGGTGCCGCCGGCACCGGATGTGGCCGAGCCGACCCGGACGCCAGCGCCGAGCCAAACGGACCGGCGTGCTGAGCGTATAGCCGGCGGGTCGTCGGCAGGAAACAACCGCGACACGCCTGCTACAGGGGCCGGTCAGCGGCGCCCCGCAGCCCAAGATGGACCTCAGCAGTCACAGCAACCCCAGCAGTCACAGCGCGTCGGGGCAGGAGATGAGGGCGCAGGTCGATGACACAGGCACCGAGTGCCCGCGGTACGACGGCCACTGACCGGCGCACCCGCCGGATGCAGGTGCGGATCCGAGTGGTGTTCGTGCTGACCACGTTCGTGCTCTCGTTGTTCGCTGCCCGGCTGGTGCAACTACAGGGCGTGGACGCCTCGGCCTACGCCTCCATGGCCACCCAGGAGGGCACCCGGGTCGTTGAGCTGCATGCCGAGCGCGGGGTGATCCGCGACCGTGACGGCGAAGAGCTGGCCAGCAGTGTCGACGGGGTCGCGCTCACCGCCGACCCGTCGATGACCGAAAAGAACGCACCTCAGATCGCTGCGGTGCTGTCCCGCGTCGTCGGCATGGACTACTTCCGTACGGTCGAGCAGCTGCGCACCCCGAACACCCGCTTCGTCTGGTTGCAGCGGCAGGTGCCGACGTGGCAGTCCGAGCGCGCACTGAAGCTGCTGGCCAGCGAGGGCATCACCGGGGTCTTCGCTCAGCGGGACCCCTTCCGCACCTATCCGGCAGGAAATGTCGCCGGCAATGTGCTGGGCTTCCTCAACATTGACGGCACCGGGATCGCCGGACTTGAGGCGGTGGCAGATGAACGGCTGAGCGGCACCGACGGCTCCGAGACGTACATGGTCGCCGGTAGCGGAGCCCAGATCCCGTTGGCGCCCAACAGCGTCGATGACCCCGAGCAGGGCACCGGGCTGCAACTCACCCTGGACCGTGACCTGCAGTGGTACGCCCAGCGAAGACTGCAGCAAGCGGTCCGCGAGACCAAGGCGAGCACCGGCACCGCCATCATCACCCACGTCCGTACCGGTGAGGTGCTGTCGTTGGCCGAGTGGCCCACCGTCGACCCGAACAAGCCGCAGACGGTTGCCGAGGCTGATCGCGGTAGTCGAGCGGTACAGAACGTCTACGAGCCTGGCAGCGTGCAGAAGTTGATGACCTTCGCCGCGCTGCTCGATCGCGAGCAGGTGACGGCTCGCACCCGTCTTCGGGTGCCCGGTGAGATGACCTTCGATGGCGCCACCGTCGGCGACTGGTGGGACCACGGGCCCATCCGGCTGACCGCGACCGGCGTCATCTCACAGTCGTCCAATCTTGGCACCATCCGGGCCGCGTCGGGGCTGCGCGGCAGTGACCTCGAGCCGTACCTGCGCAGCTTCGGCTTGGGGGAGCCGACCGGGATCGGACTGCCGGGGGAGTCCGGCGGCATTCTTGCCCCGGCGGACACCTGGTCGGACATCACCCGGGCGAACATCTTGTTCGGCCAAGGGCTGTCGGTCACTGCCGTACAGATGGCGGCGGCCGTCAACACGGTGGCCAACGACGGCGTCTATGTCGCCCCAACGCTGGTGTCCGGGCGCGTTGCTCCCGATGGCAGCCTCACCCCAGCAGCCGAGCCCGAGTCCCACCGGGTGGTCTCCCGACGAGCGGCCAAGACCCTGCAGCAGATGACCGAGGCAGTGACCGCCGAAGACGGCACCGCTCCCGCCGCCGCCATCCCCGGCTATCGGGTCTCCGGCAAGACCGGTACCGCCCAGCGGGTTTCGAAGGCCGGCGGGTACGACGCCACGGCAACGGTGGTGTCCTTCGCCGGATTCGCGCCGGCCGATGATCCCCGGTTCTCGATGTACATCGTGTTGGACGACCCGAAGTCCGGCGCTGGTGGCGGTTCTGGTGCCGGACCGGTCTTCCGTGACGTGATGGGCTTCGCGCTGCAACGGTATGCGGTGGCGCCGAGCGGTACTCGCGCGCCGCGACAGCCGACCGAATGGTGAGAAGGTAGCGTTCCGCGGGGCGTTCGACGGTTGGCGGCGCCCTCCAACCCCCGCCGCTGCGCCGGCCACGACCTGACGGAGTGCCGTTTGACCGCCACGCCCCCCGCGTTGGACCCGCGGCCCCGCGGGGCCGTTGCGGTGCGGCTGGGCGATCTCGCAGCGTTGTCACCGGTCCTGCAGCACCTGCCCGGTGTCGTGACGCAGACCCGCGTGTCCGGGGTCACCCTCGCCTCCAGCGACGTCCGTGCAGGCGACCTGTATGCGGCGCTGCCTGGGCAGCGCACACACGGGGTGCGCTATGCCGACGCTGCCGTCGAGGCGGGCGCCAGCGCAGTCCTCAGCGACCCGGCCGGAGCTAGCGAGCTGGCCGGCCGGCTGCCGGTGCCGGTGATCGTCGCCGACGATCCCCGCGCAATGCTCGGGGCGTTGGCAGCGGCCATCTATGGTCAGCCAGCCGACGCGATGCTGACACTCGGCGTCACCGGTACGCAGGGCAAGACGACCGTCACCTACCTGATGGAGGCTGCTCTCCGCGCGGCGGGGCATCGTCCCGGGCTGGTCGGCACGACCGGTTCGTTGGCGGCCGGTCGGCCGATCGCTTCGCGGCTCACCACACCCGAGGCACCCGACCTGCACGCCATCTTGGCGGTGATGGTCGAGCAGGGAGTTGACGCCTGCGCGATGGAGGTCTCCAGCCACGCTCTGGTGCAGGGCAGGGTCGACGGCGTGCGGTTCGACGTGGCGGTGTTCCTCAACTTGGGCCGCGACCATCTCGACTTTCATGGCGACCAGGAGAGCTATTTCGCGGCCAAGGCCGAGCTTTTCGCCCCCGGGCGTAGCCTGCGCGCCGTGATCGACGTGGGCGACCCGTGGGGCAGGCGGCTTGCCGAGCAGCTGGCCGCACGCGGCGTCGCGCACACCACCTGCACCTCGGTCGCCGGGCCGCCCGAGGATGCCGGGCCGGTCGCCGACTGGACCGTGCACGAGGTCACTTTGCACCCGCAGGCCAGCCAGTTCACCGTCGTCGGCCCGGGCGGGCACCGCCAGATGTGTCAGCTTCCGCTGCCGGGCTCGTTCAACGTCCGCAACGCGGTGGCCGCAATCGCAGGGCTGGTCGAGGCCGGGGTGCCACTGGCAGCTGTCGCCGCCGGCCTCAGCCGGGCCGTCGGCCTGCCCGGCCGGATGGAGTCTGTGGACGAGGGGCAGGACTTCACCGCAATCGTCGACTACGCGCATAAGCCGGACGCCGTGGAGGCGGTGCTCACGGCGCTCCGTCCAGCGACCACCGGGCGGCTGCTGATCGTGCTGGGTGCCGGCGGCGACCGCGACCCGGGCAAGCGACCGCTGATGGCTGCCCTGGCGGCGGCGTTGGCCGACGTGTTCGTGGTGACCGACGACAATCCCCGCTCTGAGGACGCCGCCGCGATCCGGGCGCAACTGCTGGCCGGGGTGCACACCGCACGCTCGCACGCAGAGTTGATCGAGGAACCCGACCGTGCCCGCGCCATCGCCCGCGCGGTGAGGCTGGCCCGAGCCGGGGACACCCTGGTTGTCGCCGGCAAGGGTCACGAGACCGGGCAGCAGGTGGGGGACGTGGTGCATCCCTTCGACGACCGTGAGGTGCTGCGCCGGCTGTTGCGGGCACGGGTGGCGGAGGCTCCGGCGTGATCGCGCTGCGTCTGGCCGAGGTGGCGGCCGCGGTGGACGGTCGACTGCAACAGGCTGACCCGGACAGCCTCGCGCGGGGACCGGTGCTGATCGACTCTCGGCAGGCCACGCCGGGATCACTGTTCGTGGCTGTGCCTGGGGAGCACGTTGATGGCCATGACTTCGCAGCCGCGGCGACCCGCGCAGGCGCGGTCGCCGTGCTGGCACAGCGACCGGTCGACGGCCCCGCCGTGATGGTCGACGACACCACCCAGGCGCTGGGGCGACTGGCCGCCTACGTTCGCGGCCGGTTGCCGGAGCTGTCGGTGGTGGGACTGACCGGCTCCCAGGGTAAGACGTCCACCAAGGACTTGTTGGCTCAGCTGCTCGCCCCCGCCGGCCCGGTGGTGGCGCCGCAGGGGTCGTTCAACAACGCGCTCGGCGCACCACTGACCGTGCTGCGGGCAGACGAGCAGACCGCTCACCTGGTGGTGGAGATGGGTGCCCGCGGGTCCGGTCACATCCGCGAGCTGTGTGCAGTCGCACAGCCGACAGTCGGCCTGGTGCTCAACGTCGGCACCGCCCACCTGGGTGAGTTCGGCAGCCAGCAGGCGATCGCCCGCGCCAAGTCCGAGCTGGTGCAGGAACTCCCCCCCGACGGGATCGCGGTGCTGAACGCCGACGACCCGTTGGTGGCGGCGATGGCGGCGCACACCGACGCCAGGGTGCGCACCTTCGGTCAATGCACCGACGCGGACGTACGCGTGCAAGACCTGCGACTGGACGTCAGCGGCGGCCCCGAGTTCACCCTGGCCACCAGCAACGGTCAGGCCGAGGTGTCGATGTCGCTGCTGGGCACCCACCAGGCGCTCAACGGTGCCGCTGCCGCCACCGTCGCACTCGCGCTGGGTCGCCCGCTGAACGAGGTCGCCGGTGCGCTGAGCGCCGCCACGCCGATGTCGAGATGGCGGATGGAACGACATGTCCGGGCCGACGGCGTGGTCGTCGTCAACGATGCCTACAACGCAAGCCCGGACGCGATGCGCGAAGCGCTGCGGACGCTCGCGGTGCTCGGCCGTGCGCCAGGCGCCGGTCGAACCTTCGCCGTCTTGGGGGAGATGCGCGAGCTCGGGGCGACCGCCCGCGACGAGCATGACGCGGTCGGGCGGCTCGCGGTGCGCCTGGACATCTCCCAGCTGGTCGTGGTGGGTGAGCAGGCCCGCCCGCTGCACCTGGGCGCCTGCCTCGAGGGGTCCTGGGACGGCGAGTCGTTGCTCGTCGCAGACGTCGACGCCGCCATCGACTACCTGCGCGCCGAGCTGGCCCCCGGAGACGTGGTGCTGATCAAGGCCGCCCGCGCCGCCGGCCTAGAACGTGTTGCGACGGCCCTGCTCGCCGACCAGCCCACAGCCGACCCGCCGCCGAGCGATCCCGGGGTGGCTCGGTGAGAGCGATCCTGCTGGGTGGCGGCCTTGCCCTGCTGGGCACCCTGCTGGGCACCCGGCTGGCCATCCAGCTGCTCGTCGCCCGCGGCTATGGGCAGCTCATCCGCGACGACGGACCCACCACCCACCACACCAAGCGCGGCACCCCCACGATGGGCGGGCTGGTGATCCTCGCAGCCGTCGTGATCGCCTACGCGCTGGCCAAGGTGCTGACCCAGGACGCCCCGTCGGCTTCCGCCCTGTTGCTGCTGTTCCTGTTCACCGGGCTCGGATTGGTCGGCTTCCTGGACGACTGGATCAAGATCTCCAAGCAGCGCAGCCTTGGCCTGCGGAGCAAGGCCAAGATGGCCGGGCAGACAGTGATCGCGGTGATCTTCGCCCTGCTGGCGTTGCAGTTCGAGGACGAGAACGGCCGGATGCCGATCTCCGCCGGCGTGTCTTTTATCCGCGACTTCTCCTGGCAGCTTCCCGCCGTGGCCGTCGTGATCTGGGTGCTGGTGATGGTCGCTGGCACCAGCAACGCGGTCAACCTCACTGACGGCCTGGACGGCTTGGCAGCCGGCGCCTCGGTGATGATCTTCGGTGCATACACACTGGTCAACATCTGGCAGAACAACCAGAACTGCGCCACCCGGCCCGGCCCGCGCTGCTACGAGGTGCGTGACCCGCTCGACCTTGCAGTGGTCGCGGCGGCGATCACCGGCGCCTGCTTCGGCTTCTTGTGGTGGAACGCCTCCCCGGCCAAGATCTTCATGGGCGACACCGGCTCGCTGTCGCTTGGCGCTGCGATGGCCGGACTGGCGATCATGACCCGCACCGAGCTGCTACTGCTCGTCGTCGGCGGCTTGTTCGTCACCATCACGATGTCAGTGATCCTGCAGGTCGGCTGGTTCAAGCTCAGCAAGGGCAAACGCTTGTTCCGGATGGCGCCGTTGCAACACCACTTCGAGCTCAAGGGCTGGGCCGAGGTGACGATCGTGATCCGCTTCTGGATCATCTGCGGGTTGTGCGTCGCCGGCGGGCTGGCCATCTTCTATGCCGAGTGGGTCGCCGGCGTATGAGCGCCCAATCGCCACCGCCGGCTCCTACGCCGCCGTGGCCGGGCCTGCGAGCTGTCGTCGCCGGCTTGGGCGTGAGCGGTTTTACCGCGGCCGACTCGCTGCTGCAGCTCGGTGCCGCCGTGACGGTCGTCGCCGACCGCGACGATGCCGACGCCCGCGAACGGGCAACCATCCTGGAGATCCTCGGCGCGGACGTGCTGCTGGGGGAGGGTGCCACCGAACGACTTCCTGCAGATGCCCAGCTGGTAATCGCCTCACCAGGGGTGCCACCCGGTTCCACGCTGCTGCGGCAGGCCGGGCAGCGCGGGGTGCCGTTGTGGGGCGATGTCGAGCTGGCCTGGCGGTTGCGGCCGGAGCGCGCTGACGGACTGCCCGCCCCATGGCTGGCCGTCACGGGCACCAACGGCAAGACCACGACGGTTCGGATGCTGGACTCGATGTTGCGGGCTGCCGGGCTGCGCAGCGTGGCCGCCGGCAACGTGGGCACACCCGTGCTGGAGGCGGTGCGGCACCCCGAGCCGTACGACGTGTTGGCGGTCGAGCTGTCCAGCTTCCAGCTGCACAGCACGTCGTCAGTGTCGGCGCAGGCGTCGGTCGTGCTCAACGTCGCTGCCGACCACCTCGACTGGCACGGCTCGTACGCGGCCTACCGCGGCGCGAAGGCGCGTATCTATGAGCGCACCCAGGTGGCCTGCGTATATCCACTGGCGGATGACGAGATCGAACAGCTGGTCCGCTCCGCCGACGTGATCGAGGGATGCCGGGCGGTGGGATTTACCACTGGTGTGCCACCGGTGGGATCGCTCGGGGTGGTTGACGGGGTGATCGCGGACCGGGCCTTCGTTGCCGGGCGGGTCCGTGAGGCCGTCGAGCTCGGCTCGGTGCACGACATCACCCCACTGGCGCCACATACGCTGCTCGACGCACTGGCCGCGGCTGCACTTGCGCGCGCCCATGGCGTCCCGGCCGCCGCAGTCCGGGACGGTCTGCGCAGCTTCCGGCCCGACCCGCATCGCATCGCTCTGGCCGGCCGCATCGCCGGCGTCGACTTCGTCGACGACTCAAAAGCGACCAATCCGCATGCGGCGCAGGCGTCGCTGTCGGGGTACGAGTCGGTGGTATGGGTGGCCGGGGGACTGGCCAAGGGGGCTCAGTTTGATGAGCTCGCCGTCGCCACCCGGGAGAGGTTGCGGGCAGCAGTGCTGCTCGGGCGCGACCGTCGGCTCATCGCCGAGGCGTTGCGGCGACACGCACCGGATGTCCCCGTGATCGAGCTTGCGGACGGCGAGACTGGCGCGCGGGTGATGCAGCATGCGGTCACCGCGGCGATGTCGGTGGCGCGCCCCGGCGACACCGTGCTGCTCGCCCCGGCGTGTGCGTCGCAGGACCAGTTCCGCGACTACGGCGCACGGGGTGAGGCCTTCGCGGCGGCGGTCCGCGACCGGCAGGACAGCCAGCCGCCGCCGCAGTGACCGGTGAGATGACGAACGGGAGGCGCAGATGTCGATCACGTCCCCCGGGCGCAAGAGCCGGGCGACCGGCTCGACCGCAGCCCAGTCACCGGCAGCACAGCCACCGGCAGTCGAGGAACGCCACCCGTGGATCGCCACCCTGCGGGTCCTGCTGGACAGACCGCTGACGTCCTACCAGCTGGTGCTCGGGGTGACCACGCTGCTGCTGTCGCTGGGCCTGGTGATGGTTCTTAGCGCCAGCTCGGTCACCTCGCTCACCGCGACCAACAACCCGTACGCGATCTTCACCAAGCAAGCCATGTGGGTGGCCATCGGTCTCCCGGCCGCCTGGTTGGTCTCGCGATTGCCGGTGCGGGTGATCCGGGCGTTCGCCTGGCCCGGACTGCTGGTATCCATCGTGTTGATCGGACTCACCTACGTGCCAGGGCTCGGCATCAGCGTCAACGGCAACCAGAACTGGGTCGCCCTCGGCCCGGTCACCATCCAGCCTTCCGAGGTCGCCAAGCTCGCGATCGTGCTGTGGTCGGCCGACGTGTACGCCCGCAAGGACCGGCTGCTCGACGACTGGCGGCATCTATTGGTGCCGGTCATTCCGGTCACGCTACTGGTCGCGTTGCTCGTCGTCGGCCAGCAGGACCTCGGCACTGCATTGGTGCTGTTCGCCATCATCCTTGGCACCTTGTGGGTGGTCGGGGCGCCTCTGCGGCTGTTCGTCGGGGCGTTCCTGGCTGCGGTCGGTGTCGTTGCCTTCTTGGCGAGCACCGACCGCGAGCGGGTGGAGCGGATCACCACCTTCCTGGATCCGTTCTCCGATCTGCAGGGGGGTGGGTGGCAGGCAGCGCATGGCTTCTTCGCGCTGGCCTCCGGGCAGTTCTTCGGCGTCGGTATCGGCGCGAGCAGACAAAAGTGGGGCACCCTGCCTGCGGCCCACACCGACTTCATCTTCGCCGTGATCGGCGAGGAGCTGGGGCTGTTCGGCACCCTGGTTGTGCTGTCGCTGTTCGGGTTGCTGGCCTTCACCGGCTTCCGCATCGCGATGCGCACCACCGAGCCGTTCGTCCGCTATGCCGCTGCTGGCATAACCGTTTGGTTACTCGCCCAGGCGCTGATCAACCTCGGCATGGTGCTCGGCTTCCTGCCGGTGATCGGGATACCGTTGCCGCTGGTCTCCTATGGCGGTTCTGCTCTGCTGCCCACGTTGATGTCGCTGGGTATGTTGTCGGCGTTTGCCACCACCGAGCCGGGCGCCAAAAATGCGCTGCGTGCTCGGCGGCGACACCGCGGCCGGCAGGTCGGTGTGCGGGTACGTTCTGGCGCAACAGCACTCGGACGGCGGCGCCGGTGACCACCAGAGTGTTGCTGGCGGGCGGTGGAACGGCCGGTCACACCTCGCCGTTGCTCGCCACCGCCGCGGCTCTGGAAGAGCTGGCAGCCGTCGACATCACCGTGCTCGGCACCCCGCGTGGCATCGAGACCCGGCTGGTGCCAGAGGCCGGATACCCGCTGGAACTGGTGGCACCGGTCCCGTTGCCGCGTCGGCCGTCGGCGGACCTTGCCCGACTGCCGCTCCGGCTGCGCGGTGCCCTCGCTCAGACCGCGGCGGTGCTCGACCGGGTGCAACCGGACGTGGTCGCGGGCTTCGGCGGGTACGTCAGCGTCCCCGCCTACCTCGTCAGTCGGCGGCGGCAGTTGCCGCTGGTGGTGCACGAGCAGAATGCGCTGCCCGGGCTGGCCAACCGGCTGGGGGCCCGATGTACGCAGCACGTCGCGGTCAGCTTTCCCGAGACCCCGCTACCGCACGCGACCATGGTCGGCCTGCCGTTGCGGCGGTTGATCTCCCGGCTGGACCGATCAGCTGCCAGGGCCGAGGCCCGGGCAGCGTTCGGCTTGGCCCCCGACCTGCCGACGCTGCTGGTGTTCGGCGGATCGCAGGGAGCCCGCCGGCTCAACCAGGCGGTATCTTCGGCCGCTGCCGAGTTGCTGGCGGCAGACGTGCAGGTGCTGCACGTGAGCGGTCCTGACCAGCAGGTGGAGGTGCCGACCGGCCCCGGGTACGTGGTGGTGCCCTACGTCGACCGGATGGACCTCGCCTACGCGGCGGCCGACCTGGCGATCTGCCGAGCCGGCGCCAGCACAGTCACCGAGGTAGCCGCCGTCGGGCTGCCGGCGGTGTTCGTCCCGCTGCCCATCGGCAACGGCGAGCAGGCCCGCAATGCGGCGCCAGTGGTCACCGCTGGCGGTGGGCTCACCGTCGACGACGCCAGCCTGACCGCCGAGTGGGTGCGCAGACAGGTGGTCGCGCTGGCCCTGGACCCGGGCAGGTTGGCCGCCATGTCGGCCGCCGCGGCCGGCCTGATGCCGCGCGACGGGGACCGTCGTCTGGCCGAACTCATTCTGGCGGCGGTGCCACCATCTGGGCCACCATCTGGGCCACCATCTGGGCCACGAGCGGGGCGACCATGAGGGTGCCGGTGCCTGACCCAATCCTGCCCGCTGCCGAGCTGGGCCGCGTCCACCTCATCGGCATCGGTGGCGCTGGGCTTTCCGGCATCGCCCGGCTGCTGCATGCCCGGGGTGTTGCAGTGAGCGGATCCGATGCCACCGACAGCGCGACCCTGCAGGCGTTGGCCGCCGAGGGCGTCCGCTGCCACGTGGGACATGCCGCCGGGCAGGTCGCTGGCGCGGACACCGTCGTGGTCTCGACCGCGGTCCGTGATGACAACCCTGAGGTGCTGGAGGCCAGGCACCGCGGACTGCGACTGTTGCCTCGCTCGGCGGCACTCGAGTCAGTGATGTCGGATCGACGGGTGTTGGCCGTTGCCGGTACACACGGCAAGACCACCACCACCTCCCTGCTGACGATGGCGCTGCTGGCCGCCGGGGTGGACCCGTCCTACGCCATCGGCGGCGAGCTGGCCGACACCGGCACCAATGCTCACCTGGGCATGGGTGACCTGTTCGTCGCCGAGGCGGACGAGAGTGACGGCGCGTTCCTGGTCTACTCCCCGCACGCTGCCGTCGTCACCAGCGTTGACGCCGA
>JACCYS010000147.1 GCA_013696365.1 Nocardioidaceae bacterium | reverse complement strand
GCTGTCTTATCACGCGGGATCAGTGTCGGATTGACGTTGCGTAGCACGACCTCGTCGGTCACGACCACCTTGGCGACGTCGTCGCGGCTGGGCACCTCGTACATCACGTTGAGAAGCACCTCCTCGATGATGGCGCGCAGCCCACGCGCCCCGGTGCCGCGCAGCATCGCCTGGCTCGCCATCGCCAAGATCGCGTCGTCGGTGAACTCGAGCTCGACGTTGTCCAGCTCGAACAGCTTGCGGTACTGCTTGATCAGCGCGTTGCGCGGCTCGGTCAAGATCTGCACCAGCGCGGGCTCGTCGAGCTTGTCGACGGTGGCGATGACCGGCAGCCGTCCGATGAACTCCGGAATCAGACCGAACTTCAGCAGGTCCTCGGGCATCACCTGGGAGTAGACGCCGTCCTTCTCCTCGGCGTCGGGGACCGCGAGGTCGGCGGCAAAGCCGAGCGCCTTCTTGCCGCTGCGTTGTTCGATGATCTGGTCCAGCCCGGCAAACGCTCCACCCACCACGAACAGCACATTGGTGGTGTCAATCTGGATGAACTCCTGATGCGGATGCTTACGCCCACCTTGCGGAGGCACGCTCGCCGTGGTGCCCTCGAGGATCTTAAGCAGGGCCTGCTGGACTCCCTCACCGGACACGTCGCGGGTGATCGAGGGGTTCTCGCTCTTGCGGGCGATCTTATCGACCTCGTCGATGTAGATAATGCCCGTTTCGGCCTTCTTGACGTCGTAGTCGGCGGCCTGAATGAGTTTAAGCAGAATGTTCTCAACGTCCTCACCGACGTAACCGGCCTCGGTGAGCGCGGTGGCGTCGGCGATCGCGAACGGCACGTTGAGCATGCGGGCAAGGGTCTGCGCGAGATAGGTCTTTCCGCAGCCGGTGGGGCCGATCACCAGGATGTTGGACTTGGCGAGCTCGACGGCCTCGTCCTTGGAGTTGTGCTTGCCGCCGGCGGTGCTGGCCTGGACCCGCTTGTAGTGGTTGTAGACGGCGACCGCGAGCGCCTTCTTGGCCGGGTCCTGCCCGATGACGTAGGCGTTCAGGAAGTCGTAGATCTCGCGCGGCTTCGGCAGTTGCTCGAGCCCGCCTGTCTCGGCCCCCTCGGACAGTTCCTCTTCGATAATCTCGTTGCAGAGGTCGATGCACTCGTCGCAGATGTAGACCCCGGGCCCCGCGATCAGCTTCTTGACCTGCTTTTGACTCTTTCCGCAGAAGGAGCACTTGAGCAGGTCGCCACCGTCACCGATGCGTGCCACGAAGGTCGTCCCTTCCTTGAGTGCGCCAGGTGAGCGAACTCACCTCGGCGTGCTGTCGGTCTCGACCGTACCCCGTCACTCCGACCATCGGTGCGGGCTTGCACACGTGGCGTCGTACGCCAGCGGCGAACACTCTGCGACCGACAGCCCGGCTCAGACCTGGACCAATGACGATTTGCGGGAGCCCAGCACCTGGTCGATCAGCCCGTACTCGACGGCCTGCACGGCGGTGAGAATCTTGTCGCGCTCGACGTCGCGGCTGACCTCGTCGGGGGTCTTTCCGGAATGCTCGGCGATCATCTGTTCGAGCAGTGCCCGCATCCGCAGGATCTCGTTGGCCTGGATCTCGATGTCGGAAGCCTGACCGTAGGTGCCCTCGGTGTAAGGCTGGTGGATCAGAATGCGGCTGTTGGGCAGCGCAAGACGCTTGCCGGGAGCACCAGCCGCCAACAACACAGCTGCAGCGGACGCCGCCTGCCCCAGGCACACGGTCTGGATGTCGGGCTTGACGAAACGCATCGTGTCGTAGATGGCCGTCAACGCGGTGAACGAGCCGCCCGGTGAGTTGATGTAGATCTGGATGTCGCGGTCGGGGTCCATCGACTCCAGCGACAGCAGCTGCGCCATCACCGCGTTGGACACGTCGTCGGAAATCGGGGTGCCGAGGAAGATGATGCGCTCCTCGAACAGCTTCGCGTACGGGTCGATGCGGCGGATTCCGTAGGACGTGCGCTCTTCCCACTGCGGGATGTAGTAGCTCATCACGGTGCCTCTCAGGTCTGTGCGGGCCGGCCGTGCGCGGCAACCTCGCCGGCACTGCTGACCACGTTGTCGATAAAGCCGTACTCGAGCGCCTGATCGGCGGTGAACCAACGGTCGCGGTCGGCATCGGCCTCAATCTGGTCGACGCCCTGGCCGGTGTGCGCGCTGATCAGCTCGAACAGCTGCTTCTTAATGTGCAGGGACTGCTCCGCCTGGATCTTGATGTCACTCGCACTGCCGCCAAGACCGCCCGACGGCTGGTGCATCATGATTCGCGCGTGTGGCAGCGCGTACCGCTTGCCGGTCGCACCGGCGCACAGCAAGAACTGCCCCATCGAGGCCGCCAGCCCCATACCGACGGTGGCGACGTCGTTGGAGATGAACTGCATCGTGTCGTAGATGGCCATACCGGAGTCGACCGAGCCACCCGGTGAGTTGATGTACAGGAAGATGTCGGCCTCGGGATCCTCGGCGTTGAGCAGGAGCATCTGCGCGCAGATCGCGTTGGCGTTCTGGTCGCGGACCTCCGATCCGAGGAAGACGATGCGCTCGCGCAGCAGCCGCTGGTAGATGTGCTCGTCAAGACCGACCTGGTTGCCGTTGTTCTGTGCCGCCTGCGGTTGGCCGGAGGCCGACGCGGCGGAGCCAGCGTGGAGGTTCATGTTTCGACCCTAGCGGCGGGTGCGGACACTTCCACGCCGTGCCGGGTGCTGTTCGCGGCGGGCGTACGGCCAGCCAGGTCGACCTGCGTTCAGCGGGCCAACACCGGCAGCAACGCGCGGGCGTACGCACGCTCAGCATCGACGTCGACGTGCCGCTCCTCGTCGGCGTCCCCGTCGGCGATGACCACGACCCAACCGAGTGCCACCGCCTCGAGCCGTACGAAGGCTGTCCCCAGCGCGCCACGCAGCTGCTCCTCGCGCGGCAACCAGACGACGTCGGTGGCCGAGATGCTGTCCAACGCCCACTCGACAGTGCCGTTGAAGCCGATAACGCGCCCACTCGGCAGGTCGTGCACGTCCACGACCATGTCGCTGACGACGAAGACATCGTCATCCATGTCCCGGTTGGGCACCACGAACCGGTCCCCCGGCGCTGGCTCCCAGGACAGTCCGGCGCGCTGCAGGCGCTGTGCCAGCTCGAGCGTGATCACCCTGTTCATCATGCCTTGCCCGGCGGCGACCGGCCGAGGGTTGCACGCACGCGCTGGGACCGGCGCTGATGCATCCGTGGTCGATGGCTGAGCAGGCACCCGGCTGCGACCCGCCGTACGCGCGCTAGCCGACCCAGCTGGGTCCGTGACTCAGGCGTCGGCCTTCTGTGACTCCTGCGTCGTGTCATCGTCGATGACTGTGACGTCCCCGACGTCCCCGACGTCCTCGCCTTCACCGGCCGTCTCGGCCAGCTGGGCGGCTGCCGCCTCCTCGGCGGCGGCGATCTCCGCCGGGTCGGCGTAGGTGCCGTCGGGCTGCAGCGTCTCGAGCTCGACCGGCTCGCCGGCGGTGTCAGTGATCTGTGCCTTCTCGACGACCATGGCCAGCGCCTTGCCGCGCACGACCTCGCTGACCAGCAGCGAGATGTGGTCGTGCTCCACCGCATGCTGGGCGTACTGGTCCGGCGATACGCCGGCCTGCTGGGCCCGCCGGACGATGTGCTGGCTGAGGTCACCCTCGGACACGCCGAGCTGCTCGGTCGTGGCGACCTTCTCCAGCACGAACTGGGCGGCGAGGGCGTCGCGGACGCGGTCGGCCAGCTCCACCTCGAACTGCTCGGCCGTCTGCTCCTCCTGCTCGAGGTAGTCGTTTTGGGTCATTCCGGCCTGCGCCAGTTGCTGGGTGATCTGCTCGCGGCGGCTGGACAGCTCTTCGGCGACGACGGCGTCGGGCAGCGGAACCTCGACCATGGTGAGCAGCTTTTCCAGTACGGCGTCGCGGGCAGCGCCCGCCTGCTCCAGCCGCTTCCCGCGGGTG
The DNA here is from genome assembly GCA_013696365.1 of Nocardioidaceae bacterium. Classification (GTDB taxonomy): domain Bacteria; phylum Actinomycetota; class Actinomycetes; order Propionibacteriales; family Nocardioidaceae; genus JACCVL01. The sequence goes on along the minus strand of JACCYS010000147.1, from coordinate 5,321 downwards.
AGCTTCTCGAGCAGGTCGTCGCGGAGCTCGTCCACGGTGTCGAACTCGCTGGCCGTCTGCGCGAACTCGTCATCGAGGTCGGGCAGCTCTTGCTCTTGTACCGCCTGCACGGCGACCTCGATGTCCACCTCCTGGCCGGACCGGTCGCCGCCCATCAGCACCGAGCTGAACGACGTGGACTCGCCGGCCGCCATCCCCCGCAGCGCCTTGTCCAGGCCGTCCACCATGGTGCCCTTGCCGACCTCGTACGACAGGCCGCTGGCCTGCGCCTCCTCGATGGGTGTGCCGTCCTCGGAGGCGGACAGGTCGATGGTCACGAAGTCACCGTCGGCGGCAGCGCGCTCCACCTCGTTGAGTGAGCCGAACCGCTCGCGCAGACCCTGCAGCTGCTCGGCGACGTCGTCGTCGGACACCTCGATCGCGTCGACCTGCGCCTGCAGCCCGGTGTAGTCAGGCAGCTCGATGTCGGGGCGCACGTCAACCTCGGCGGTGAACTCCAGCGCGTCACCGTCGGCGAACTTGACGACGTCCACCTCCGGCTGACCCAGCGGCTGCAGGTCATTCTCGCGCAGCGCCTCGACGTAAAGCTTTGGCAGCGCGTCGTTGACGGCCTCGTCGAGCACCGCGCCGCGTCCCAGCCGCTGGTCGACAATGGCGGGCGGCACCTTGCCCTTGCGGAATCCCGGCACCTGGATCTGGGCGCCGATCTTCTTGTAGGCGGCGCTCAGGTTGGGCTCGAGCTCAGCGAACGGGACCTCGACGGTCAACTTGACCCGGGTCGGGGTCAGGGTCTCGGTGGCGCTCTTCACGGTGAGGATGCTCCTTGCGGGACGGCGGTCGTACGGGTCGGTGCACGCGCAGCATCGCCGCCGGGCTCACCGGTGGCGCGGGCAATCGGTCGGGGCGACAGGACTCGAACCTGCGATCTCCTGCTCCCAAAGCAGGCGCGCTAGCCACTACGCTACGCCCCGCGGCGCTGCGCGAGTCTAGTGGACCGCGCGGGCTGTCAGGTCGGCACGCTCGCGCCGCGGGACCGTCCGGGTCGCTGACGGATGACGTAGGCCAGCCCGCCGAGCGCGAACAGCACGGCGGTGATGGCCAGCCAACGCCACAGGTATCCGTCCGACGACAACGTGGTGGTCGGCTCGAAGCCACTGCTCAGCCGGAGGATGGCCGGGAAGTACACCAGCAGCAGCAGACCTGACAGCGCCAGCGGCACGCGTACGTAGTTCGCCCAGAGACGCTTGGGGGGCCCCTCGGGGCGGTCGACCCGGGGGCCGTGCACCAGCCGGTCGACCGCCGCGTAGGCGGGGAGCAGGACGAGGTCGTGCACGATCGCCGTGCCGACAAACCACACGGCCAAGCCGAGAGCGTCCTGCGGCAGCAACCGGAAGGCGGCGTACCCGGCGACCACAAAACTGGCCAGCAGCGAGACCAGGTGTGCTGGGTGTGCGCCGTAGGATTGGCTGAGTCGTCGCATCGGCTCAGACCTCGAACGTGAGCCGGCGGACCCACTTGGTGTTGTGCACGCCGGGGTTGTTAGGAACTATCAGCCGGGCAGGAAAGCCGTGGTCGAGCGACAGATCGGCTCCGTTGACCCGCAGCGCGAGCAGGCTGTCCGGGTCGAGCACCTGGTTGCCGCGCAGCCGTACCGTCCCGAAGCCGCTTTCCTGTAGCGATTCCACGTACACCGACACCGGGGCGTCCACTCCCGCCATCCGGGTGAGGTCGGCCAGTCGGACCCCGGTCCACTGCTGTGGCGATGTGGACCAGCCCTCGACGCAGGCGATGGGCAGGTTGGCGGTGTGCTGTGGCATCGCGAGCAGCCGGTCACGGTTCAAGGTCACGGGCTCGGCGTCGGGGCCGCCGCGCAGCTCCAGCTGCCACCCCGGATCCTGCGCCGCGTCGGAGAGGCCCAGCTCTGCCGCGGTCTTGTTGACCTGGAAGCCGTTGGGGCCGTCGTCGGGGTCGGCAAAACGGGGTGAGAGCAGGGCGGTGCGCCGCAACACCCCGCCGAAGCTCTGGCCGGCAGTCACGACGAACAGCAGCGCCGACCCACCGCCGACAAGTGCCAGCGCGCCGCGCCGCGAGATAGTCGCCGCGGTTGGGGCGGGGCTGACCAGGCCATGCTCGTCGGGGGGCTCCGGCCGGGTGTGCGCGGTGTCAGTGTGAAACACCTCGCGCATCGAGCCCGACCTCAGGGCACGGATCATCGTCGGCAGTTTGAGGCCCACGTGTACGACGAAGGCCGCGATGAAGGTCCAGGCCGCGTAGAAGTGCAGCGGGTAGAACGAGCCGGGGAAGACGTACCAATACTGGACGTTGGCGATGCCGGTGACGAAGGTGAAGACCGCTCCACCGACCAGCAGTAACAGCGACACCCGCTCCAGGGCTTGCGCGATCGACCGCACCGGCGGCCAGGTGAACAGTTTGGGAATGACTGACCACAGCTTGGCCAGCAGCACGGGGACCAGCACGATGCCGACGGTCACGTGCACCCCCTGGCTGACCCGGTAGAACCACGACGGGCTGGTCGGCCAGTCGAAGAGGTAGAAACCGAGTGGACCGGCGCCGGAGGTCTTGTTATTACCGCTGAGGTCGGGGTTGTACGCGGCGTACGAAAGCAGACCGGTGACGAAGACCAGTGTGATGCCGACCAGCAGCACCGAACCGAACACCGACGTGAGCCAGGGGCCACGCAGCGGGCTGCGCCAAAAGTCTGGACGGGTCGGCCCCGGCGGCGGGTTGTCTGCAACCGCTCGCCCGAGTCGTGACAGGCGTCCCGTCGGCAGCTCGACGCGGTTGGTCACCTACACAGGGTAGGCGCCGGTTCCGGGTCGTGGAAGGCGCCGGACCCCCGGTGGGCGGCTTGTTAAGGGTTCCGTAATCGCTATTTCTTCTGCCGCCGGCTGCCGGCGTGCCAGTCCTCTTGCATCCCGACCTCCCCCGGCTCAACACCTGCGGACACCAGCTGAGGACGCTCGCGCAGGCTGCGCTTGAGCTCGGCGAACCCGGGAAAGCGGGCGAGCCCGACGACGTGGTCCCATAGCTCGACGGCCTGGTCCTGGCTCGGCTCCCGGCTGACGACCGGGCCGAAGAACGCGACACCGTCCGGCGGGTCGAAGTGAATGATCGGGGTTCCGACGTCCTTGCCGGTCAGCGCCAGCGCCTCGTCGGTCTCGGCCTGGACCGCGGTGTCGAGCAACTCATCGTCCAACGCGTCGACCAGATCCTCCGGCAGGCCCTGCTCGCTGAGGATCGGCGTGAGGAACTCCCGGGTGCCGACGTACCCCTGGCCGCCATCGACCTGCTGGTCGTGGATGGCGGTGCCGAGGGACTCGTACAGCGGGCCGATCACCGCGCCGCCGTGCTCGTTGCGGGTCCGGGCAAGCACCCGCAGCAGCCGAAGACCTGCGGTGTGCCCGGCCTCGTACTCCGGTGGGAAGTGCGCGTCGTAGTCGATGTGGGAGTTGAGCAGACGCAACGAGATGAAGCGCCAGTCGACGGTGTAGTCGCGCTGAGCGGCGACCATGCGTACCCACTTGCTGGTCAGCCAGCAGAACGGGCAGACCGGGTCGACGTAGAAGTTGATGTTGGCGTTCATACCGTCGAACCTAGCCGCTACCTGACCGATCATCCGACGCCAGCAACTAACCGGCCGACCTTCCGACACCGGCAGGCGCCGGGGTGGGCACAGCGCCGGAGGATACGACCACGGTGCGTCGTTACCGTCGGCGTGGAGGTCGGAGCCGCGCTGCGCCATGCCATCATGTACGCGCCGCAGTCCGGGCGCGCGGGTGTAGCTCAATGGCAGAGCCCCAGCCTTCCAAGCTGGTCATGCCGGTTCGATCCCGGTCACCCGCTCCAGTGTTTGTGCAGGTCAGAGGCGGTTTTGCTCGAAGTCCGCTTGACCGTAAATACCCCTGATGACCCCTCTTTGACCTCCCGTTAGGTCACGGCTAGGTCATGCGGAGGTCACGCCGAGCCCTCCAGGAACGGTCGGATCCGAGGTCGTTGGGCCTTGCGAAGCGCGCAGAGCAGACCGGCCCCTCGCCGTCGTCGGTGGCGGGATGACGCGGCTACCCGGCTGGGTGTCACACGGCGGCCGTGGCTGGTGTCTGTATGTCGTAAGCACCGAACACGAGGAGGACGACATGACCGGCTCTGCCCGTATCCAGCCCGCTTCGATCACCGGTGTCTTCGGCAGGCGGATGGGTCGCAGACGACCAGTCCTGTCATGCTGAAATGGCCACCGTCTTCCGCGCATTCAAGCCTCTGCTCGACGGCGCCTCTGGTCGCCCCCAAGCGGTGGTGTGACGCGGTCACCGCAACTGCGGGAGGGGATGATCAGGCGCTGCGGAGCCAGGCTCGGAGCGCGTCCCGCATGACTTCGCTGGTGTTGGAGTGGTCAGCTTCGGCGCGGGCTTTCAGCGCTTCCTCGAGCTGGGGATCGAGCCTGACTGGCACAACGCGGGCTGCCGCTGATCCGATGGGCTTGCGGCCGCCCTTGCGACGCAGTGCTGCGGTGTCGTAGCCGGTCTCGGCCTCGTCCGCGAGGCGCTGGATGGTCTCGCCGGTCACAGGAGCCCCGTCGGCGGTGCGGGCCCTCTTCTTGTCTGTCATGCGTGGAGCCTCCCTCCGATTCATGGCAGCAGGTCGAAATACTGGGGTCGAGCCTAAATGGCGTGGATCACGAGTTCGACGCCATCGTCGAGCAGTAGGACGACGATCTCGAGGAGCCGGCCACGGTTGTCGAAGCCGAGGCGCAGTTCCCGTGCGGGCTGCTCGTCGTCAATGGCGTAGGCGACGAGATAGGTGCGGGCAGCTGTGGATGTCGTGATCGCTGATCCCGTGCTTGCGGGCCGAGCGGTGGACCTCCACCATGACAATCGTCATACGAAACTAGGCCGTGGGCCAGCACCAGGAAGGGATATTCCTCCGTGGGTAGTTGCACATGGTTTACACGCCTGCGATCTGGGCGGTGAGGAAGTGGACACCGTGGCGAGGCAGATTGCCGCGGGCGCGGTCGTAGTGCTCGGTGGTGCGGGGGTCATCGACGCTAGTCCCCAAAGGTGATGTCGGTGCGTCCCACGCGGTGAAATGACGCACATCGGTCGCCGGCGGCAGCAGTCGGGGGTTCTAGGACGTCGTCAAGCGGGTTGGTTTCAAGGGAGGCGGGGATCTGGGTGGTCGGTCGCGAACTGTTGCGCGACGCTGTCGTCGATGAGCCCTTGGTCCAGCAGCCACTCGACGGCCCTGCGCTGGGCTCGAACATCACGCAGGGCGTGCCACGCCGAAATCAGTTCGGGGTGGTGTTCATA
>JACCYS010000142.1 GCA_013696365.1 Nocardioidaceae bacterium | reverse complement strand
TTCACCGACACCATCATCTCGCGGGTCACCGACGTCTTCCTGGGCCTGCCGTTCCTGCTCGGCGCCGTGGTGTTCCTCGCGCTGCTGCCGGACCAGAACATCTGGACGGTGGGCATCGTCTTGGTCGTGCTGTCGTGGACATCGTTCACCCGGATCACCCGTGGCAGCGTGATCGCCGCCAAGTCGCAGGACTACGTCGAGGCGGCGCGGGCGCTCGGGGCGTCGAGCCCGTCGATCATCAGGCGGCACATCCTGCCGAACTCGATGGCCCCGATCATCGTGCTGGCCACCCTCAACCTCGGTCTGTTTGTCTCGGCGGAGGCTACGCTTACCTTCCTTGGCGTCGGGCTGCAGATCCCGGACATCTCGTGGGGCATCACGGTCTCGGAGGGCCAGCTGATCGCAGTCGGTGGCGGCCTGCCGCACCTGCTGATCTTTCCCTGTGCGGCGGTCATCCTCACCGTGATGAGCTTCATCTTGATGGGCGACGCGCTGCGCGATGCGCTCGACCCGAAGGGCCGGTGAGGGCATGAGCACGATCAGCACGGGCGCCAGCATGGCGGGCGACACCGTCAGCGGCGGCGGTCGCCGGTCGAGGACCACCGACGCCAAGCTGTCCGAGATCGGGTTCGACGAGTCCGCGCCGCTGCTCGAGGTCGAGGATCTGCAGGTCGAGTTCCGCACCCGCGACGGTGTCGCCAGCGCGGTCAACGGGACCACGTTCTCGGTCGCCGCGGGCGAGACGCTCGGCATCCTCGGCGAGTCCGGCTGCGGCAAGAGCGTCACCGCCCAAGCCATCATGGGCATCCTGGACTCGCCGCCGGCGTTTATCGCCGGCGGCTCGGTTAAGCTGCGCGGCGTCGACCTGCTGTCTCTGCCGGAGGAAACCCGCCGCCGGGTGCGGGCCAACCGGGTCGCGATGGTCTTCCAGGACGCACTGTCGTCGCTCAACCCGGTGTTCACCGTCGGCCGCCAGCTCGGTGAGCTGTTCCGCAGACACCGCGGCTACACCAAGGCCGAGGCGCGAGCAGAGGCCGTCCGACTGCTCGACCTGGTAGGAATACCCGCCGCCGCCGACCGTGTCAGTGACTTCCCGCACCAGTTCTCCGCCGGCATGCGGCAGCGGGTCATGATCGCCATGTCGTTGGCGCTCGACCCCGATGTGTTAATCGCCGACGAGCCGACTACCGCGCTCGACGTCACCGTGCAGGCGCAGATCATGAAGCTGCTGGCAGACCTGCAGGCCGAGCGCAACATGGGACTGATCCTCATCACCCACGACATGGGGGTGGTGGCCGACGTTGCCGACAAGATCTGCGTGATGTATGCCGGCAAGATCGTGGAGCGCGCCGACGTGTACAGCATCTATCGCAACCCAGCGCACCCCTACACCAAAGCGTTGCTCGAGTCGATCCCCCGGCTCGACCGCAAGGGTCAGCAGCTGGCCTCGATCGAAGGCCTGCCACCGATGCTGACCCGGCTGCCAGCAGGCTGCTCGTTCAACCCGCGCTGCGCCATCGCCCGGGAGCGCTGCATCACCGATGAGCCCCCGCTGTACGACATCGGCGACGGCCGGCAAACCGCCTGCCATTACCACGAAGAGGTGCTCGGCTCATGAGCCATCGGGCGGTCACCGACCAGACCCCGCGCGGTGAGGTGGTGCTGTCAGTGCGAGACGCGGTCAAGCACTTCCCGCTGACCCACGGCATCGTCTTCCAGAAGACAATCGGGCACGTCCGCGCTGTCGACGGGGTGAGTTTCAACCTGCACCGTGGCGAGACGCTCGGGGTCGTCGGCGAGAGCGGCTGCGGCAAGTCGACCCTGAGCCGCACGATCATGGGTCTCGAGCGCGCCACCGGTGGCTCGATCATCTTGCTGGGCGACGAGTTGGTCGGGCTGAAAGAGAAGCAGCTGCGCAAGGTGCGGCGTAACGTGCAGATCATCTTTCAAGACCCGTACGCCTCGCTGGACCCGCGGATGACGGTGGGGGCCATCGTCGGGGAGCCGTTCGACATCCACCCCGATGTCGCGCCGAAGGACGACCGTCGCCGACGTGTGCAGGAGCTGCTCGACCTGGTCGGGCTGAACCCCGAGCACATCAACCGCTACCCGCACCAGTTCTCCGGCGGGCAGCGCCAGCGCATCGGGATCGCCAGGGCGCTTGCGCTGCGACCGCAGATCATCGTCTGCGACGAGCCGGTGTCGGCGCTCGACGTGTCGGTGCAGGCGCAGGTGATCAACCTGCTCGAGCGGCTGCAGGACGAGCTCGACCTGTCCTACATCTTCGTCGCGCACGACCTGTCGGTGGTGCGGCACATCTCCGACCGGGTTGCGGTGATGTATCTCGGCAAGATCGTCGAGATCGGCGACGAGGACCAGATCTACGAGCACCCGACCCACCCCTACACCCAGGCGTTGCTGTCGGCCGTCCCGGTGCCCGACCCCGAGCTGCGGGGACGGCGCACCGAGATCGTGCTCGAGGGCGATGTGCCGAGCCCCGCCAACCCGCCGTCGGGCTGCCGCTTCCGCACCCGCTGCTGGAAGGCGCAAGACATCTGCGCCGCCGAGGAACCGCCGCTGAAAGCCAGGACAAGCTCCGCGCATCTGTCCGCCTGTCACTTCGCCGAAGAGCTCGATGTCGTGCACGCGACGCAGTGACTCGGGCCGAGGCGTCGCTACCGCCGTGGTCGTAATTCTGCTGCTGCTGCTCGCCAGTTGCACGGATTCCGGAAACAACGGCGCGGGGGGTGAGCGATTGGTCGAGACATCCGACAGCAACCCCGCACAGGACGCGGACGCCACCGCCCCCGCCGACGATCTCGACGGCCATCAGCGTGGCGGCAAGCTCATCGTGCTCGCCGACACGAAGCCGGTCACCCTGGACCCAACCCGGGCCTCACGGCCCGACGAGCTCGCAATCCTTAGCCTGGTCACCCGATCGCTGACGCAGTATAAGTACGACCCCGACAGCGGTCGGATGGTGTTGGTCCCCGACCTGGCCACCGGGCTGGGTGAGCCCAATGCGGATTTCACCTCCTGGACGTTCACCCTGCGTCCCGGCCTGACCTACGCCGACGGCAGCACGGTGCGCCCCGCCGACGTTGCCTACGCGGTCAAGCGCTCGTTCGCCGCCCGAGAGCTGCCGGGCGGGTTGGGCCACAACCGCGACTACTTCGTCGACGGCAACCGCTACCGGGGACCGTACCGAGACGGCCCGGCCTATGCCGGTGTGACGGTGTCGGGGGACTCGGTGACGATCAAGATGCGCCGTCCGTTCCCCGACATGGCGTACTACGCGGCGACTTCGGCGTTCACCCCGATCCCGGCCGGGGCAGACCGCAGGCCGCGCAGGTACGGGATGGACCCGCTGGCGACCGGCCCCTACGAGTTCGACTCCTACAAGCCCGGCAAGAGGCTGGTGTTGCGGCGCAACCAGAACTGGGATGGGGACAGCGATCCGGTGCGCCATCAGTACCCAGAGACCTGGGACTTCCGCTTCGGCGTCAACTCGAACGCCATCGACGAGCTACTGATCGACGATGACGAGGAGGCGCAGGTCACCGTGAGCTATGCCGATGTTCAAACCGAGAACTATCCCCGTGCGCTGCTCGACGGCTCGGTTGGAGAGCGGCTGGTAAGCGGGACGGCCCCCTGTACCGACCTGTGGCAGCTGGATATGCGGGCGATACCGAGCCTGGAGGTGCGCCGGGCCATCGGGCTGGCGTTCCCATACCGGCAGATGTGGCGGATTCAGGGTGCGATCGAAGGTGTCACCCGGCTGCCCGCCAGCACCATCATGGCGCCAGGCACCGAGGGCCGGATACCGTACGACGTGCTGGGCAACGCCGGGGCTCGCACCGAGCCAGAGGCGGCGGCAGCACTGCTTGCGGCAGCGGACAAGGTCGGCTTCGAGCTGCGCATCGACTTCGACCGGATCACGGCCGGTGCCGAGCAGACCCGGGGCGTCCTGACCGCAGCGTTCGAGAAGGCGGGCTTCACGGTGGCCACAGCGCCCACCGTTGGCGACATGGCCAATGTCCGGCCGGGACAATGGTGCGCCGACTGGCCCTCGGGGTCGCGCTGGTTCCCCGGCGCCATAAATAGCCCAGCTTTGCTGGATCGGCCAGATGTCGACAACCGCATCAGCGAGATCAGCGAGATCAGCGAGATCAGCGAGATCAGCGAGACACAGCCGGACGCCGACGCAGCGCAGGAGTGGGGTGAGCTGGATCGCTACATCCAGCAGACGTACTACCCCGCAGTCACCACCGGATACCGCGGTCGGGCGCTGCTGCACGGCTCGCGGGTCGGCGGCATGAC
>JACCYS010000087.1 GCA_013696365.1 Nocardioidaceae bacterium | reverse complement strand
ACCGTCATCCCCTTCCACCGGGCGGTGCTGGACGACCCCGCGTACGTCGCCGCCGACGGTGACTTCGCTGTGCACACCCGGTGGATCGAGACCGAATGGGACAACACCGTCGAGCCGTACGCGAGCGGGCCGGGGGCCAGCGAATCCGAGCAGCGCGGCGAGCGCGAGGCGGTCACGGTCGAGGTGGGCGGAAAGCGGATCGAGGTGGTGCTGCCGGCCGGGCTGGGCGCTGGTGGCGCGGCTGCGTCCACGGCCAAGAAGGCCAAGCGACGAGCGGCGAGCGCGGACAGCGACACATCTGCGGGTGGTGAGGCGCTGACCTCGCCGATGCAGGGCACGATCGTCAAGGTTGCGGTCGCAAACGGCGACCAGGTCGCCGCGGGTGACCCGGTGGTCGTGCTGGAGGCGATGAAGATGGAGCAGCCGCTGCACGCCCACAAGGCAGGCACCGTCACCGGTCTCAAAGCGGAGCCGGGCGCCGGCGTCAGCGCCGGCGAGATCATCTGCACCATCGCCGACGGCTGACCGGCTCCACCGGGCCGAGCAAAAGCATTCGAGCGACTGCCGCGCGCCGATTACTTTGGTGGAGTCGGGGCGTCTGAACCTCCGTCAGTCCAGAAAAGCCGCAGCAAGGAGTGCCCTCGTGAGTGAATACGTGCCAGTCCGGCTCCCGCGTTCGTGGGCAGCGAGGATGGTACAGCCGCGCCGGCGGTCGAGGCCATCGACCTGGTGAAGCATTTCGGTGACACCAGGGCCGTGGACGGGGTGAGCTTCTCGATCCCCCGGGGCACGGTGCTGGGGCTGCTCGGCCCCAACGGGGCGGGCAAGACCACCACGGTTCGGATGCTGACGACCCTCAGCCGTCCCACCAGCGGGACCGGTCGGGTCAACGGGCACGACATCGTCGATGAGCCCGCCGCGGTGCGCCGCAGCATGGGCTTGACGGGCCAGGCGGCCACCGTCGACGAGTTGTTGACCGGCCGCGAGAACGTCCGGCTCATCGGGCGCCTGTACGGCCTGCCGTTGAAGTATCTGCGCGAGTCGACCGACGAGCTGATGGAGCGTTTCCGCCTCACCGATGCGGCCGATCGGCTCGCCAAGACGTACTCCGGCGGCATGCGACGGCGGCTGGACCTGGCCGTCAGCCTGGTCGCCGCACCGCCGGTGCTGTTCCTGGACGAGCCGACCACCGGGCTGGACCCGCGCAGCCGGGTCGAGCTGTGGGACGTGCTGCGCGGTCTGGTTCGCGACAGCACCACCTTGTTGTTGACGACGCAGTACCTCGAGGAGGCCGACCAGCTGGCGGACCAGATCGTGGTGATCGACCATGGCAACGTGATCGCCTCGGGGACTCCGGCCCAGCTCAAGGAAGAAGCCGGCAAGGCCAGCGTTGTGCTCACCGTGCAATCCGCGGCCGACCTGCCGGCCGCTGAGCAGTTGCTGCACACGTGTTCCCCAGAGGTGCATGTGGAGCCGGCGAGCCGGCGGCTGACCGCGCAGGCCGACGGCCTCCGCGACATGACGCTTATCGCGGACGCTCTTCGCGACAGCGGCATCGCCGTCGAAGACCTCGGCCTCAAAAGGCCCAGCCTCGACGACGTGTTCCTGCACCTGACCGGCCGGCGCGCCGAGACGGTCGACGACGAGACCAGCAGCAAACACGCTGACGACCAGGACTCGCAACCAACGGAGAGCATGCAGCCATGAGCACCGCAACCCAGACCCAGCAGCATGCCCAAGCCCGGATCCCCGTCGAGGATCGAGGACTGGTCCAGCAGTCGTTGACGGTCGTGTGGCGCAACCTGCTGCACATCAAACGGATGCCCGAGATGCTGCTCGACGTCACCATCCAGCCGGTGATGTTCGTGCTGCTGTTCGCGTTCGTCTTCGGCGGGTCCATCAACGCGCCCGGCACCGGTTACCGCGAGTTCCTGCTGCCCGGCATCATGGCCCAGACCATCGTCTTCTCCTGCTTCGTGGTGGCCGTCGGGCTCACCAACGACCTCGCGAAGGGCATCGTCGACCGGTTCAAGTCACTGCCCATGTCGCGGGCCTCGGTGCTGGTCGGACGCAGCGTCTCCAGCCTGATCCACTCCAGCATCGGCATCGTCGTCATGGCCGTCACCGGGCTGCTCATCGGCTGGCGGATGCGCGAAGGAGTCCTCAACGCAGCGCTCGCCTTCGGGCTGCTGTTGCTGTTCGGCTTCTCCATGATCTGGCTCGGGATCTGGGTCGGCTCGATGCTGCAGTCAGTCGAGGCGGTCCAGGGCGCCATGTTCACCATCATGTTCCCGCTGACCTTCGTCGCGAACACATTCGCGCCGACGCAGAACATGCCGCCGTGGCTACGGGTGATCGCCGAGTGGAACCCGGTGTCCTCGCTGACCCAGGCATGCCGCAACCTGTGGGGCAACGGTGACCCCGCATCCGCGGCGGCCGCGTTCCCGCTGCAGCACCCCGAGATCGCCTCGATCGTGTGGTCGATCATCCTCACCATCATCTTCGCCCCGCTGGCGATGGCTGCTTTCAAGCGCCGCTCCCGCGACTGAGACACCCAGGCGACCGACCCGTGGTGGTTCGATAGCGTTCACCCGCCGCCCCGACTCGCGGGGGACGCCTTGGCCGGAGGGTACGCGCGTGTTTCGCACGGTGTTGGTTGCCAACCGCGGCGAGATCGCCATCCGCGCGTTCCGTGCCGCCTACGAGCTGGGCGCCCGCACTATCGCGGTCTTCCCGTACGAGGACCGCAACTCCGAGCATCGCCTGAAGGCCGACGAGGCGTACCAGATCGGCGAGCGCGGACACCCGGTCCGCGCCTACCTCGACCCTGAGGCGATCGTCGAAGTCGCCGTCCAAGCAGGCGCCGACGCGGTCTATCCCGGGTATGGCTTCTTGTCGGAGAACCCGGCCCTCGCGCAGGCCTGCGCCGACGCCGGCCTCACGTTTGTCGGGCCGCCGGTGGACGTGCTGCGGCTGACCGGCAACAAGTCGCGGGCGGTGCAGGCCGCGAAGAGCGCCGGTGTCCCGGTGCTGGACTCGGTGCCCCCGACCGACGATGTCGATGAGCTGGTGGCCTCGGCGGACGGCATTGAGTTTCCGGTGTTCGTCAAGGCGGTCGCGGGCGGCGGTGGCCGTGGGATGCGACGGGTCGAAGACCCCGCCGACCTGCGCTCGGCGGCTGAGGCGGCGATGCGCGAGGCCGACGGCGCGTTCGGCGACCCCACCGTCTTCCTCGAGCAGGCAGTGGTGGAGCCCCGGCACATCGAGGTGCAGGTGCTGGGCGACGCCACCGGGCAGGTGGTGCACCTGTTCGAGCGGGACTGCTCGGTGCAGCGCCGACACCAGAAGGTGGTCGAGATCGCGCCTGCACCCAACCTCGACCCCGACCTGCGCGCCCGGATCTGCGCCGACGCAGTGCGGCTCGCCACCGAGATCGGCTATACCTGCGCTGGCACCGTCGAGTTCCTCGTCGACCGCGACGGCAAGCACGTATTCATCGAGCTCAACCCGCGCATCCAGGTGGAGCACACCATCACCGAAGAGGTCACCGACGTCGACCTGGTGCAGGCCCAGATGCGCATCGCCGGCGGCGAGACCCTCGCCGACCTGGGGCTCACCCAGGACTCCATCACCGTGCACGGGACCGCGCTGCAATGCCGCATCACCACCGAGGACCCCGCCAACGGCTTCCGCCCCGACACCGGAAAGATCACCACTTACCGCTCCCCCGGCGGAGCCGGGATCCGGCTGGACGGCGGCACCACCTTCACCGGCGCCGAGATCAGCGCGCACTTCGACTCGATGCTCACCAAACTGATCTGTCGCGGCAGCACCTTTCCCGCCGCGGTCGCGCGCGCTCGCCGGGCCGTAGCCGAGTTCCGCGTCCGGGGAGTCACCACCAACATCGCGTTCCTGCAGGCGGTGCTCGACGACCCTGACTTCGCCGCCGGCAAGATCACCACCTCGTTCATCGACGAGCGGCCACACCTGGTGACCCGCTCGCTGTCCTCGGACCGTGGCACCAAGCTGCTGAGCTGGCTGGCCGACGTCACCGTCAACCAGCCCAACGGCCCCGCTCCGGTGTTCATCGACCCGCGAGAGAAGTTGCCGGCGGTCGACCTGCAGCCAGAACCAGCGGCCGGCACCCGCCAGCTGCTTGCCGAGCTGGGGCCGGAGGGCTTCGCCCGGCGATTGCGTGAGCTGCGGGCCGTCGCGGTCACCGACACCACATTCCGAGACGCGCACCAGTCCTTGCTGGCCACCCGGGTGCGCACCACCGACCTGCTGGGCGTCGCCGGCCACGTTGCCCGCACGACCCCGCAGCTGTGGTCGATCGAGGCCTGGGGCGGCGCGACGTACGACGTGGCGCTGAGGTTTCTGCACGAGGACCCGTGGGAGCGACTGGCCGACCTGCGTGAAGCGGTGCCGAACGTGTGCCTGCAGATGCTGCTGCGCGGGCGCAACACGGTGGGCTATACCCCGTATCCGACGGAGGTGAGCGATGCTTTCGTGGCCGAGGCCGCGACCACCGGCATCGACGTGTTCCGCATCTTCGACGCGCTCAACGACGTCACCCAGATGGCTCCGGCGATCAGCGCGGTCCGCGGAACCGGCACCGCGGTCGCGGAGGTCGCCCTGTGTTACACCGGCGACCTGTCCGACCCGGCGGAGTCGCTCTACACACTCGACTACTACCTCGACCTCGCCGAGCGGATCGTGGACGCGGGCGCCCACGTGCTGGCGATCAAGGACATGGCCGGGCTGTTGCGTGCCCCGGCTGCGCGGCGGCTCGTCACGGCGCTGCGTGAGCGCTTCGACCTGCCCGTGCACCTGCACACCCACGACACCGCCGGCGGCCAGCTAGCCACCCTGGTGGCCGCCATCGAGTCCGGCGTCGACGCGGTCGATGCAGCCAGCGCCTCGATGGCCGGCACCACCAGCCAGCCCCCGCTGTCGGCGTTGGTGGCCGCCACCGACCACACCGACCGCGAGACCGGCCTGTCGCTGCGGGCGCTGAACGACCTGGAGCCGTACTGGGAGGCAGTGCGCCGCGTGTATGCGCCGTTCGAGGCGGGTCTCGCTGCGCCGACCGGGCGGGTCTATCGGCACGAGATCCCCGGCGGGCAGCTGTCCAACCTGCGCCAGCAGGCGATCGCGCTGGGGTTGGGCACCCGCTTCGAGCAGATCGAGCAGACCTACGCCGCGGCCAACGACATCCTCGGCAACATCGTCAAGGTGACACCCAGCAGCAAGGTCGTCGGTGATCTGGCTCTGCACCTTGTCGCGGTCGGCGCGGACCCGGCAGCGTTCGCTGAGCAGCCGCAGGACTACGACGTGCCCGACTCGGTGGTGGGATTCCTGTCGGGCGAGCTGGGGGACCCGCCCGGTGGTTGGCCCGAGCCGTTCCGCAGCCGCGCACTCGAGGGCCGCTCCCGCCCAGCAGAGGTGGCATCGTTGGACGACGACGACCGGCGTGGTCTTGACGGCTCGTCCAGTGGGCGGCGCGCCACGCTCAACCGGCTGCTGTTCCCCGGCCCCACAGCAGAGTTCGAGCAGGCGTACGAGACCTACAGCGACCTGTCGGTGCTCCCCAGCCACGCCTTCTTCTACGGTCTGGACACCCACACCGAGACGGTCGTCGAGATCGAGGAGGGCAAGACCCTGATCGTCGGGGTGGAGGCGATCAGCCAGCCAGACGCCAAGGGGATGCGGACGGTGATGTGCACGATCAACGGTCAACTTCGGCCGGTCTCGGTCCGCGACCGATCCGCCTCGTCCGAGACCACCGCCGCGGAGCGCGCCGACACCGACGACAAGAGCCACGTGGCAGTGCCGTACGACGGCACCGTCAGCCCGTCGGTTGCCGAAGGGGACACGGTCTCGGCCGGTCAGGCCGTGGCGACGGTGGAAGCGATGAAGATGGAGGCGTCCATCACCACCTCGATCGCCGGCACCGTCGGGCGCCTGGTCATCACCAGCCCGCGGCCCGCCGAGGGCGGAGACCTCGTGTGCGTGGTGACCGAGGGCGACTGACCTGGATCGGAGGCTCAGGCGCGGCGGTGCAGCCGTCTGGCTGCCTCGGCCACCGACCCGCTGATCGAGGGGTAGACGGTGAAGGCGTGCGCCACCTGGTCGACGGTGAGCCTGGTGGCCACCGCCAACGCCACCGGATGGATCAGCTCGCTGGCCTGCGGCGCCACCACCACGCCACCGGCCACAATCCCTGTCCCGGACCGGCAGAAGAGCTTGACGAAGCCGTCGTGAAAGCCCTGCATCTTCGCCCGAGCGTTGCCGTCCAGCTGCAACGTCACCGCCTCCGCATCGACGTCGCCGGCGTCCACCGCCTGCTGGGTCCAGCCGACCGTGGCGATCTCGGGTGCGGTAAAGATGTTGGACGAGACCTGGGCAAGGTCCAGCGGGGTCACCGCGTCGCCGAGCGCATGCCACATCGCGATCCGTCCCTGCATCGCGGCCACCGAGGCGAGCATCGACACACCCGTGCAGTCACCGGCGGCATAGACGCCGCGCGCGGTCGTCCGCGAGACACGGTCCACCTCGATGAAGCCGCGGTCGTCGGCGTCGACTCCGCAGTCGTTGAGCCCTAGGCCCTCGGTGTTGGGCACCGAGCCGAGCGCCAGCAGGCAGTGCGAGCCCTCGACGGCTCTCCCGTCGGTGAGCTGCACCCGAACCCCGTCGGCGGTGCGCTCGATCGAGGCCATCCGGGACCGGGCGAGCACGGTCATGCCGCGCCGGCGGTAGACGTCCTCGACCACCCGGGCCGCGTCGGCGTCCTCCCCAGGCAGCACCCGGTCGCGACTCGAGACCAGCACGACCTCACAGCCGAGGGCCAGGTAGGCACCGGCGAACTCCAGGCCGGTCACCCCCGAGCCGACGACAACCAGCCGCTGCGGCAGCTCGGTGAGGTCGTAGAGCTGCTGCCAGGTGAGGATCCGCTCGCCGTCGGGCTCGGCGGTGTCCAGCACCCGGGGTCGGGCGCCGGTCGCGAGCAGCACCACGTCGGCGTCGATGCGCTCACCGTCGGCCTCGCCGTCCGTGACCATGACGCTTTGTTGCCTGTCGAGACGTGCGCCGCCGGCGAGCACCCGTACGCCCTCACGGGCGAGCCGTGCGGCGATGTCGGTCGACTGGGCATCGGCAAGCGCGAGGACCCGCTTATTCACCACGGCCAGGTCGGCGGTCACCGTGCCGCCCTGGCTGACACCCAGCTCGTCGGACCCCTCGACCGCGCTCATTAGCGCTGCGGTCGCGATCAAGGTCTTGCTGGGCACGCAGTCGGTGAGCACCGCGGCGCCACCGAC
>JACCYS010000056.1 GCA_013696365.1 Nocardioidaceae bacterium | reverse complement strand
CGGCCAGCGTCAGCTCCCCGACTGCCTCGAGCTCGGCCGCCAACGCCCGGCGTACGACGATCGGGCTAACGGCTGTCTCCGGTGTCCGCTGGTGTCTCCTGCGGGTCCAGCTCGTCGGCGACATCGCTGTCCCCGACGTCGGCGCGGTAGTCGTCGGAGCGTGTCTGGTCGACACCCTCGTCGACGCCGGCCGCCCGCAGCACGAACGTGAGGCCAACCGCCACGAGAAGGTTGAGCACGATCGCGAGCAGGGCGATGTAGATCTTGGTCTCCTCGGCGAACGGCGGCAGCGCTAAAGGGGAACCGAAGTGTTCCACGGAAGGGTCGGTGGCACTCGGCTGCACGTAGGCGACCCACGTCCCGTACGCCATGCCAACCGCCCAGCCCGCGAAAAGGGCCCAGCGGTGCAGCCAGCGGGTGTAGAGCCCGATCACGATCGCTGGCAGCGTCTGCAGGATCCAGATGCCGCCCAGCAGTTGCAGGTTGATGGCGAACTCGCCCGGCAGCACCAGCACGAAGGCCACCGCGCCAAGCTTGACGACCAACGACACCACCTTGGCCTGCTGGGCCTCCTGTGCATGCGTGGCGTCCCGGTTGATGAAGGCCTTGTAGATGTTGCGGGTCCACAGGTTGGCAGCAGCGATCGACATGATGGCCGCCGGCACCAGCGCGCCGATGCCGATCGCGGCGAACGCGACGCCGGTGAACCAGCTGGGGAACTCATTTTCGAACAGCAACGGGATCGCCAGCTGGGCGTTGTCGCTGTCGACGTTGGCGGCGATCGCGACGTAGCCGAGCAGTGCCAGCAGACCCAGCAAGAACGAGTACGCCGGCAGCAGTGCGGCGTTGCGCCGGATCACGTTGCGACTGCCGGTGGACAGCACCGCGGTGATCGAGTGCGGATACATGAACAGCGCTAGAGCCGAGCCCAGCGCCAGCGAGGCATACGCCCACTGGGCGGCACCCGTGCCCGGGAGCAGACCGGCCACCGGCTTGCCGGCTTCTTCATTGCTGGCGTCGATCTTGTCCTGCGCCGCGGAGAAGATGTCGCCCCAGCCGCCGAGGTGGATCGGAAGGTAGATGACCGCGACCAGGATCACGATGTAGATCAAGGTGTCCTTGACGAAGGCGATCAGCGCTGGGGCCCGCAGCCCCGAGGTGTAGGTGTATGCCGCCAGGATGGCGAAAGCCACCACCAACGGCAGGTCACGCTCGATGAGTGAGGCGTCCTCACCGCCGCCGAGACCCATCACCTCCAGCACCACCTGGATGCCCACCAGCTGCAGTGCGATGTAGGGCATCGTCGCCAAGATGCCTGTCACCGCGACCGCCAGGGACAAACCGCGCGAGTCGTAGCGGCCCTGCACAAAGTCGGCTGGCGTCACGTAGCCGTTTCGATGCGAGACCGACCACAACCGCGGCAGGAACACGAAGATGATCGGATAGACGATGATCGTGTAGGGCACGGCGAAGAAGCCGACCGCACTGCCGGCGTACAACAGAGCTGGCACCGCGATGAAGGTGTAGGCGGTGTAGAGGTCGCCACCGATCAAGAACCAGGCGATAAAGGTGCCGAAGCCGCGGCCGCCGAGCCCCCACTCGTCGAGGCTCTCCAGGGTGGTGCCACTGCGCCAGCGCGCGGCAAGGAAGCCCAGCACGGTGACGAGCAGGAAGAAGAACAGGAAGACGCCCAGTGCGACCGCGTCGATACCGTTGTTCATCGCTGCCTCCGGTGGTCACGCTCGTGCTTGGACGTGACCAGGAACGCGGTGCCGGTCATCACCGCGGACACCGGGATCAGCGCGAACTGGAACCAGAAGAAGAACGGGATGCCCGCTAGTGCCGGGGTCTCGCTGGCATACAGCGGGACCGCGAGCCCGAACACGACCGGCACGGCGAGCAGCGCCGCAAGCAGCACCTTGGTGCCAACCGAGAAGGGCGGTCTCGGTGGTCGTTGACCACCCGTCGGGCGAGTCGAGCCTGCTGTGCGGGACATCCGGGCACCTCCTGGTCAGCTGCTGCTCGCCGCCCAACCGCCGACACCGCACTGGCACGACATGCTCACGTGGACGACATGGGCCGCGCGGAGATTATCGCGACGGTGCACGATTGACCACCGGCCACGCCACGTCAACGGCGGTTCTCGGCTGCGGGGCAACCTCTAGGCTCGGCTGGTGCCCTCCCTGGACGACGTCGCGCGCGAGCACACCGCGCTGAAGTCGGCAGACCTGTTGTGGCTGCACCGGCTGTTGGCCGACTGGCAGATCGTCGCCGACCTGTCGTTTGCCGACCTGCTGCTGTGGTTGCCCGACCGTGGCGGGGACGGCTTCTGGGTGGGGGCGCAGATGCGTCCAACCACCGGGCCCACGGCTTACACCGACGATCTTGTTGGCGACCACGTCCCGGCCGGGCGCCGCCCGCTGCTGGATGCTTCCTGGGCACAGTCGCGGATCGTGCGCGAGGGTGACCCGGAGTGGCGAGACGACGTCCCAGTCCGGGTCGAAGCGATCCCGGTGCGCCGCGGCGAGCGGCTGCTCGGCGTGGTCGGTCGTTCGACCAACCTGCTCGGCATCCGCACCCCCAGCCGGCTCGAGTTGTCGTACTTGCAGTCTGCGGCTGACCTGACCCGGATGATCGCCGACGGACACTTCCCCTATTCGGGAGAGCGCTCAGACCTCGAGGATGCGCTGCGGGTGGGGGACGGCTTTGTCCGCACCGACGCGGACGGTGCGGTGCAGTACGCCAGCCCCAATGCCGAGTCGGCGCTGCGCCGGCTGGGCTTGGCAACCGATCTTGTCGGGCTGCACCTGGCCACCACCGTACGAACGTTGGCACCGCCATCGAGCGAGCCCGTGGACGAAGCTGTCAGCGCGGTGCTGAGCGGGCGACTGCCGAGCACCGCCGAGATCGAGAACGACGCAGCGTCCCTGGCAGTTCGAGCCATGCCGCTGATGTCCGAAGGTCGGTGGGTGGGGGCATTGCTGTTGTTGCGGGATGTGACTGAGCTGCGCAGCCGGGAACGTGAGCTGGTCAGCAAGGAGGCCACGATCCGTGAGATCCATCATCGGGTGAAGAACAATCTGCAGACCGTGGCTGCGCTGCTGCGGATGCAAGCCCGGCGGATCGAGGTGCCCGAGGCTCGGGTGGCGCTACAGGAGGCGACCCGACGGGTCGGATCGATCGCCGTCGTACACGAGATCTTGAGCCAGTCCGCGGAGGAGTCGGTAGAGGTGGACGCCGTCGTCGACCGGTTGCGGCGCATGGTGGTGGATGTGACGGCAGCAGAGTCGCCAGTGACCACCGAGCGACGAGGCTCATTCGGCACGCTGGGAGCAGAGGTCGCCACCCCGTTGGCGATGGTGTTGACCGAGCTGATGCAAAACGCGGTCGAGCACGGGTTCGGCGGCGGTCCCGGGCACATCTGCGTCACCGCGACGCGAACGGCCGACCGGCTTGGCGTACGCGTGTATGACGATGGGGTGGGCCTGCCAAGCGACTTCGAGCCGGCGACATCTGATCGGCTCGGGATAGCCATCGTCCGGGCGCTTGTGGAGTCTGAGCTGGGAGGCTCGCTGGACTTTTCCGGCGATGACCAGGTGGGCACCACAGTGCAGATCAGACTGCCACTGTCATGACGGCGCGCATCACCGCGCCACGAGGGTGGCTCAGGCCATCCGGATGCGGGCACGTGCGGTGCGCCGCTTGAGAGCCCGGCGCTCGTCCTCGCTCAGGCCGCCCCATACGCCGTGGTCTTGACCCGACTCGAGCGCCCAGGCGAGGCACTGCTCGCGCACCGTGCACCGACGGCACACGGCCTTTGCCTCCTCGATCTGCGAGAGGGCAGGACCGGTGTTGCCGATCGGGAAGAACAATTCCGGATCCTCATCGAGGCATGCGGAACGGTGGCGCCAGTCCACGGGCAGGGCTCCTTCGGTGCGGTTGAGCAAGAACTGTAGGGCCATAGCCCAGTGCTTGCATGTGAAGTCTCTTCAGTAACTGCTGCAGTGGATGAGAGCCGCAGTGCAGTCAGATGTCTAGGGTGGCAACCGATCGGCAGGTACACAAGCCCCTTTTGCCGGGTTGCAACGTCTGTTCGGTCACAGTCGCCGCTCGGCGGACCCGCATCTAGGCTCATGACGTGCAGGATGCCCCCCGGTTCGTAGCCGTCGCTGTCTGCACTGTCGAGGGGGCGCTACTCGCCGCGCTGACTGCGGTCCAAGTGGTAGCGCTGGTCTCCGACCGCAGCCTTGTCGCTGTGCCGGTCGCACTGTTTTTCGGCGTGTCCGCCGGTGCTGTCTGGTGGTGTGCCCGCGGTCTTGCGCTGGCCGAGTCGTGGAGCCGCGGGCCGCTGGTGGCCACCCAGTTGCTGATGCTTGCCCTGACCTGGTCCTACCACCGTCCGTACCCGGTGGCTGCCGCGCTGCTTGCTGTCGCAGCCTGCGCGGCACTTGTCGGTCTGGTGTCGCCGTCGACCACTCGCAGCCTGGGTGGTGAGCAGCGGTGACCGGCGCGCAACCCTCAACCGTCGTAGCGCGCCCGATCGAGGCTGACGATCAGGTCTGAGCCGTCGACCCACATGTCGAGGTTGGTGGTCAGCGCAGCCAACACGGTCCACGAGAAACCGTCGCGTGAGGGCAGCTCGGGACCATCGCAGGCAACAGTGGCCTGGATGCTCAGCAGCCCCTCGGTCAGTGTGTACGCGACCGTGACCGAGGCGTCCGCGCGCGCCTGCTTGAGCAGCAACGAACAGGCCTCGTCCACGGCGATCCGCAGGTCCTCGATGTCATCGAGGGTCAGGTCCAGCCGTGCCGCAAGCCCCGCCGTGGCGGTGCGGACAATGGACAAGAAGACGCTGTCTGCGGGCACGGTGAGGACCACCTCGGCGCGTTGCGCCGTACGGGCTTGGCCCTCGAACACCACCGTGCGGCCCCTCGATGACATCGCCTGTGACCGGCTGACCGGCCGGTCGACCGATCACAGAGACAATATCTACTGTTACAGACGGTAATGCGAACGACTCGCTCAGCCCTTCTTGGTCTCCCAGAAGATCTCGGCGATCTCGTCCACTGTGGCCAGTAGCTCGTCTGCGGTCTCCACATCACTGCTGGACTTGGTGCCACCGCCGCCACCGGCGAGCTTGGTGGCCTTGTTGACCAGCTCGTGCAGCTGGGGGTACTTCTCGAAGTGCGGCGGCTTGAAGTAGTCGGTCCACAGCAC
>JACCYS010000039.1 GCA_013696365.1 Nocardioidaceae bacterium | reverse complement strand
TGAAGGTGATCGCGCGCGCCGGAGTCGGTCTGGACAACGTGGACGTCAAGGCCGCCACTCAGGCCGGCGTCATGGTCGTCAATGCGCCCACCTCCAACATCACCAGCGCCGCCGAACTTGCCGTCGGCTTGCTGCTCAGCGCCGCCCGACACATCGCCCCGGCCAACGAGACGCTGCGCGCGGCGCAGTGGAAGCGCAGCGCCTTCACCGGCACCGAGCTCTACGAGAAGACGCTGGGCATCGTCGGTCTGGGCCGCATCGGGGTGCTGGTGGCACAGCGACTGTCGGCCTTCGGCATGCGCGTCATCGCCTACGACCCGTACGTCCAAGCGGGCCGGGCGGCGCAGATGGGGGTGCGACTGGTCGGACTCGACGAGCTGTTGGCCCAGGCGGACGCGATCTCAGTGCACCTGCCCAAAACGCCAGAAACGGTTGGTCTCATCGGCCACGACGAGCTGCACAAGGTCAAGCCGCACGTCATCATCGTGAACGCCGCGCGCGGCGGCATCGTCGACGAGCAGGCTCTGTTCGCCGCGCTCAAGGAGGGCCGCGTCGGAGCCGCCGGTCTGGATGTCTTCGCCAAGGAGCCCTGCACCGACTCGCCACTGTTCGAGCTCGACAACGTGGTCGCCACCCCACATCTGGGTGCGAGCACCGACGAGGCGCAGGAGAAGGCAGGGGTGGCGGTGGCCCGCTCGGTGCGGCTGGCACTCGCCGGCGAGCTCGTGCCCGACGCCGTCAATGTGCAGGGCGGGGTCATCGCCGAGGACGTACGCCCCGGCATCGCGCTCACTGAGAAGCTCGGGCGGATCTTCACCGCCCTTGCCGACGGCATCGTCTCCCAGCTCGACGTGGAGGTACGCGGCGAGATCACCGCGCACGACGTCAAGGTGCTCGAGCTCGCCGCGCTCAAAGGGGTGTTCGCCGACGTGGTCGAGGACAATGTCTCCTACGTCAACGCACCGCTGCTGGCGGCCGAGCGGGGCGTCGAGGTCCGGCTGGTCACCGACCCGGACAGCCCCGACCACCGCAACCTGGTGACTTTGCGCGGCACGCGCGCCGACGGCAGCCAGGTTTCGGTATCGGGCACGTTGGTCGGCATCCAGCAGCGCGAGCGGTTGGTGGAGGTCGAGGGCTACGACGTCGAGATTGAGCCGACCGAGCGACTGCTGTTCGTCCGCTACGAGGACCGGCCCGGCATGATCGGCACCGTCGGTGGCCTGCTTGGCGACAACGCCATCAACATCGCTGGCATGCAGGTCAGCCGCGACCGCCAGGGTGGGCACGCGCTGGTCGTCATCGCCGTGGACTCTGCGGTCACCGCCGAGGTCGGCGAGGAGGTCCGGGCCGCGATGGACGCCGAATGGGTTCGCCGCGTCGACCTGGCAGTCTGAACCGCCGCCGCCGCCGCCACCGCCAGGTGAGCGCTTGGGCACGCCCGGCACCCGGGCCGGTCAGGCGATCAGCGGGGTGCGCCCGGTCTCGCTGCGGCGCCGCACGGTGGCGAAGCTGCTGCGCACCCGCTCGTCGGCGACGGCCACCCGGCGTACGGCCTCAGCGGCCACGGACTCGTCCACGGTGAACGGCAGCCGCAGGTTTGCGGCCAGTCCACCGTCGGCGCCGAAGCGTCCTCCGGCCACCAGCAGCACACCGGTCCGCTCGGCTGCCTGCACCAGCTCCGGCCCGTAAGGCCGGGGCAGGGCGCACCATAGGCTGAGCCCACCTCCCGGCAGCGTGAACTGCCAGCTGGGCAGTTGGCTGCGCACGGCGGCGGCGAGGGCATCTCGGCTGCGGCGCAGACCCGCCCGGCGCTCGGCGAGGGCAGGCTCGAGGTCGCGCAGCAGGTGGCTAACGGCCAACTGGTCGAGGACCGATGAGCCCAGGTCGACGCTGGCGCGGGTGCCCACGAGTGCCGCCATCATGCGCTCCGGTGCGCGCACCCAGCCGATCCGGAAGCCGCCCCACAGGGACTTGCTGGCACTGCCCACGGTGATCACGTCGGCGCCGAAAGCCGCGAACGGCGCCGGCATGCCGCTCGGGTGTTGCAGCGACAGTTCGGCGCTGCTCTCGTCGACGACCACGGTGGTGCCGGACCGGCGAAACATCTCGGCCAGCCGCGCTCGCATCGACGCGCCCATCAGCGCACCGGTCGGGTTGTGGAAGTCCGGCATCAGCACCGCGACGCTCGGTGCGGCCCGGCGCAGCGTGGACTCCAACGTCGCCGCGTCCCACCCGGCGGCGTCAATCGGGTGGGTGACGAGCCGCCCGTGTGCCCCGCGCACCGCTGCGATCGCGTTGGGGTACGACGGGTCCTCGGCGAGCACCCGGTCACCGGGAGAGATCAGCAGTCTGGTGGCCAGCGCGAGCCCCGCCTGGGCGCCGCTGGTGATCAGCACCTGTCCCGGGCTGGTGGGCAGCCCGCGCTCGGCATAGCGGGCGGCGACCAGGTCGCGCAGCTCGGGCAGTCCCTCGGGGTAGTACCCGGTGCCTCGCAGCTGCGCCGGCATCTGCTCTGCTGCCCAGGCGATCGCGGCAGCCGACTGTGGCACCGCGGCCGGCGCGGCGCAGGTCAGATCGATGAGCGTCTCGTCGACGTCCTGCACCGCGAGCAGTCCCCCCAGTGCACCGCGGCTGCTGCCCGGCACCCGCACCGCCGTGCCCGAGCCCTGCCTCGCGTGGGCATAGCCGGTGTCGGTCAGCTCTGTGTACGCACGGGTCACGGTGGTCCGACTGACGCCGAGAGCAATCGCCATCGAGCGCTCCGACGGCAGCTGATGGTCCGCGCCCAGCCGACCCTCGGCGATCAGGCGACGGATCCGGGCGGCGAGACCCTCGTACGCAGGCGCGCCACGCGGCAGCTCGCCGAGCAGACGGGCCATCATGTCCGCGGAGACTCGGGTCATCGCCATGCAGACCACTATGCGCGAAGTGGCTATGGAAATCGAGGCCACTAGCAACGACAGTGGGACGGTGACCACGTTGCTGCTGCCACTGACCCCCCGCGAACAGCTGACCGTCGGCCGCACTGGGCGCCGGTTGCTGCAACTGTTCGCCGGGCTGTTTCTCTACGGCTGGTCGATGGCGATGATGGTGCGCTCGGTGTTGGGCCTCGACCCGTGGGACGTCTTGCACGACGGCATCGTGCAGCGCACAGCGTTGTCGTTCGGCACGGTGGTCATCCTGGCGAGCGTTGTCGTCCTGCTGCTGTGGATCCCGCTGCGGCAGTTGCCTGGTCTCGGCACGCTGGCTAACGCGGTGACGATCGGACTGGTCACCGACCTCGGCCTGACGCTGATCGCGACACCGGAGTCGCTGACGTTGCGTGCCGGTCTGCTGATCGGCGGGATCGTGCTCAACGGGCTTGCCGGCGCGATGTACATCGGCGCGCAGTTCGGTCCCGGTCCGCGCGACGGATTGATGACCGGGCTGGTACGGCGTACCGGGCGCAGCGTCCGGTTGGTGCGTACCTCGCTGGAGGTAAGCGTGCTCGCCGGGGGGTGGCTGCTGGGCGGCACCGTTGGCATCGGCACCGTGCTCTATGCGCTGATGATCGGACCGTTGGTGCAGGCCTTCCTGCCGCACCTGGTGGTCCAGCTGCCCGCGAGCGCCGCCCGCAGTGGCACGGGCGGGGTCGGCGGCGTCAGCGACGGGCGGCCAGCACGACCGAGGCGTCGTCGGTCACCATCACGTCCACCGCGGTGAAGCGCTCGTCGGTGAGCCAACGCTCGCGCATCTCGTCCACCCGCCCGTGATACGTCGGCGGCCACTGGGTGCTGGGGGTGAAGTCGTCCAGCACGACCACACCACCGGGCTCCATCAAATCGGCGATCACGTCGACCGACCCGCGCTTGACCTCACGGACGTCCACAAACAGCAGCGAGAACGGCGCGAACTGCTCGAGTGCCGTCCAATCACCGGCATACACCTCGACCCGCTGGTCGTCGGTGAACACGTCGCGGGCCAGGTCGGCGAGCCTTGGGTCCACCTCGGCGGTGACGATCCGCACCTGAGAATCCGCACCGCTGGACAGCCATGCCGCCCCCACCCCGCAGCCGGTGCCCAGCTCGGCGAGTGTCCCGCGTCGCATCGCTGCCAGGGTCGCAAGCAACCGGCCGGTCTCGTGCCGGGTCGCGCTGACGAATCCCTGGCTGCGGGACACGTCCAGCGCCCGACGCACGATGTCGGGTAGCTCCGGCGGTGCACTCACGCCCGGAGTCTGACGCCCGGGCTCTGATGCGGTGTGCACGTCCACCGGTCGGTCCCGCAGAGTGAGACGGTTGTCCACGAACGTCGCGGTGGCGGCGCGGGGGGGCGTACGGTACGTGGGTCATGCCGAGGTTCGTAGTCATCCTTCGCTGCCGTAGTGGGGCCTTCTGAGGCCATCCCCACTGCGGCGTTTGGCGTTGGCCCACGGATCCCTCGCTTCGGCAGTGCCGCAGGTGTTGAGCATCACCCCGCTCTGCCCGCGCCTCTGACACGCATCGATCATCGTCACCCGGTGGCTGTGCGCCACGGTGGGGTCCGGTTCAGCAGCCCCCCAGCCAGCACGCAGCGAGGACGGCGACAGACCCATGTACGAGATGTATCCCGCCGACTGGGCACCCGGTCAGCACAGCACCCACAACCACGAGACCGCACGCGCGCTGCAGGTCGCTCTCGACCTGCGCGACAACGGAGGAGAGCGTCCTGACGACAACTGAGTTGAGCACCCGGCGGCCGGTGAGCCTCGCCGTCATCGGCGGTGACGGCATCGGTCCGGAGGTGACCGCCGAGGCACTGCGGGTGCTGGGTGCCGCCACCGACCCAGACGGCGTCGGCATTGACGAACAGCACTTCATTCTCGGCGCCGATCGGTATCTGGCGACCGGCGAGGTGCTGCCCGACACGGTGCTCGACGAGATCCGTACCCATGACGCGATTCTGCTCGGCGCAGTCGGGGGCCGTCCTGGAGACACCGCGCTGCCGCCCGGCCTGCTCGAGCGGGGGTTGCTGTTGCGGCTGCGCTTCGCTCTCGACCACTACGTCAACCTGCGGCCGTCCCGACTCTGGCCTGGGGTGGTGTCGCCGCTGCGCGAGCCCGGTGATGTCGACTTCGTGGTGGTGCGTGAGGGCACCGAGGGGCCGTACGTCGGGAACGGGGGGGTGCTGCGGGGGGGCACGCCGCAGGCCATCGCGACCGAGGTCAGCCTCAACACCGCCTTCGGCATCGGCAGGGTCGTCCGCGACGCGTTCCGGCGGGCCGATTCGCGTCCTCGGCGGCGGCTCACGCTCGTGCACAAGACCAACGTGCTGGTGCATGCAGGCTCGTTGTGGAGTCAGGCGGTGGCCGACGTCGCGGCCGACTTTCCCCAGGTCGAGGTCGACTACCTG
This sequence comes from Nocardioidaceae bacterium, assembly GCA_013696365.1. Taxonomy (GTDB): domain Bacteria; phylum Actinomycetota; class Actinomycetes; order Propionibacteriales; family Nocardioidaceae; genus JACCVL01. Next base: position 3,077 of record JACCYS010000039.1, on the reverse strand, counting down.
CACGTCGACGCGGCGACCATCTTTATGACCACCGATCCGGCGCGATTCGACGTGGTGGTCACCGACAACCTGTTCGGCGACATCCTTACCGATTTGGCCGCGGCCGTCACCGGTGGCATCGGCCTGGCCGCCAGCGGCAACATAAACCCCGACCGCGCCAACCCAAGCATGTTTGAGCCGGTGCACGGTTCTGCCCCCGACATCGCCGGTCAAGGGGTGGCCGACCCGACCGCGGCGATCCTGTCCGCGGCGATGCTCGCCGAGCACCTCGGCCTCGACGGTGCCGCTCGGCGGATCGAGTCTGCGGTGGCTGCCGATCTGGCCGGTCGTGGCACGACCCGCCGCGGCACCCGCGAGGTCGGCGAGGCGATCGCCGCGCGGGTGGCGTCGGTTAGCGTGCCCGCATGAGCCGATCGACACTGCCGGTCACGCGGACCTCCACCCCCACCGACGACGCCCGCCGTGAGCAGATCCTCACCAACCCGGGCTTCGGGGTGCACTTCAGTGACCACATGGCGCTGGTCGAGTGGACCCCCGACGAGGGTTGGCACGACGGCCGGGTGCAGGCGTACGGACCGCTGTCGCTCGACCCGGCCACCGCCGTGCTGCACTACGCCCAAGAGATCTTCGAGGGCATGAAGGCCTATGGGCATGCCGACGGCTCCACCTGGCTTTTCCGACCGGACGCCAACGCCGCCCGCTTCCAGCGCTCCGCTCGGCGGCTGGCGTTGCCCGAGCTGCCGGTCGAGACGTTCATCGACGCCATCGAGGCCCTGGTGCGCACCGACGTCGGCTGGGTGCCGCGCGGTGGCGAGACCAGCCTGTACGTGCGGCCGTTCATGTTCGCCTCCGAGGTGTTCCTCGGGGTGCGACCTGCCCGGCACGTCACCTTCTGCGTGATCACCTCACCAGCCGGCGCGTACTTCTCCGGCGGAGTCAAGCCAGTGTCGATCTGGCTGTCGCAGGAGTACACCCGCGCCGCGCCCGGCGGGACCGGTGCGGCCAAGTGCGGCGGCAACTATGCGGCCAGCCTGCTGGCCCAGCAGGAGGCCGCGGCCAACGGATGCGAGCAGGTCGCCTTCCTCGATGCTATCGAGCACACCTGGGTCGAGGAACTCGGCGGTATGAATCTGTACTTTGTGCATGCCGACGGGTCGGTGGTCACCCCCGAGCTGACCGGCTCCATCCTCGAGGGGGTCACCCGCGACTCCATCCTCACCTTGCTCGACGACCGTGGCCACAAAGTCGTGGAGCGACACCTCAGCGTCGACGAGTGGCGAGACGGGGTCGCCTCGGGCGAGGTGACCGAGGTGTTCGCCTGCGGCACCGCCGCCGTCGTCACTCCCGTCGGCAGGCTGGCCTGGCCGGGAGGCGAGGCCCGCAACGGCGACGGCGACACGACCGGCCCAGTCACCGCTGCCACCCGGTCGGCGCTGCTGGACATCCAGTACGGGCGGGCAGAGGACCGGTACGGATGGATGCATCGAGTCCGGTGAGGCCATCGTGAGCGTGCATGTCTACGACACCACCCTGCGCGACGGCGCTCAGCAGGAGGGGCTGAGCCTGTCGGTCGCCGACAAACTGTCGATCGCCCGACACCTCGACGAGCTCGGAGTCGGGTTCATCGAGGGCGGCTGGCCGGGCTCGAACCCCAAGGACACCGAGTTCTTCGCCCGCGCCCGTGGTGAGCTCACCCTGAGGCACGCCACGCTGGCGGCCTTCGGCGCCACCCGCCGCCCCGGCATGGCCGCAGCCGACGACCCGCTGGTCGCCGCCCTGCGCGACTCTGGTGCATCGGTCGTGACACTGGTCGCCAAGAGCCACGATCGGCACGTCGAGCGTGCCCTGCGGACGACGCTGGACGAGAACCTCGCCATGGTCAGCGACACCGTCGCGCACCTGCGCAACGAGGGGCTGCGGGTGTTCCTCGACGCAGAGCACTTCTTCGACGGCTACCGCGACAACCGGGCCTACGCATTGGAGGTGTTGCGGGTCGCCGTCGAGGCCGGCGTTGAGGTGGTGGCGCTGTGCGACACCAACGGCGGCATGCTGCCGCCGCGGGTGAGTGACGTGGTCGGCGACGTCCTCAGCACGGTGCCCGCGGACGCCGGCGCCCGGGTCGGCATCCACTGCCACAACGACACCGGCTGCGCGGTCGCCAACACGCTCGCCGCGGTCGAGGTCGGCGCCACCCATGTGCAGGGAACCGTCAACGGCTATGGGGAGCGCACCGGCAACGCCGACCTGATCGCGGTGGTCGCCAACTTGCAGCTCAAGCAGCAGCGCCCTGTCGTTCCGGCCGGGTCGCTGCGCGACGCCACCCGCATCGCGCACGCCGTCGCCGAGGTGACCAACGTGCCGCCGTCGTCGCGCCAGCCGTACGTTGGGGTGTCGGCCTTCGCGCACAAGGCTGGCCTGCACGCCAGCGCCGTCAAGGTGGACCCCGACCTCTACCAGCACGCCGACCCGCTCGACGTGGGCAACGACATGCGAATGCTGGTTTCTGAGCTGGCCGGGCGGGCCAGCATCGAGCTCAAGGGCCGCGAACTCGGCTTCGACCTCGCCGAGGACCGCCAGCTGGTCACTCGGATCACCAAGCGGGTCAAGGAGATGGAGCAGGCCGGCTACACCTTCGAGGCCGCCGACGCCTCGTTCGAGCTGCTGCTGGTCGAGGAGGTCGAAGGAGTCCGGCCGTCGTACTTCACCGTCGAGTCGTGGCGGGTGTTGACCGAGTCGGCGCCAGACCCCGAGGCCGAGGCACTGTCCGAGGCGACGGTCAAGCTGCACGCCGCGGGGGAGCGATTCGTGGTGATCGGGGAGGGCAACGGGCCGGTCAACGCGCTTGACCATGCTCTGCGGCAGGCCATCGGACAGGCCTACCCACAGGTGGCGAGTTTCCAGCTGATCGACTATCGGGTCCGCATCCTCGACCAGGGACACGGCACCGACGCGGTGATCCGCGTGCTGATCGAGACCAGCGACGGCAACGACGCGTGGGTGACGGTCGGGGTCGGGCACAACATCATCGAGGCGTCGTGGGAGGCACTGCGCGACGCGGTGACCTACGGCCTGCGCCG
>JACCYS010000034.1 GCA_013696365.1 Nocardioidaceae bacterium | reverse complement strand
TCAACGGCTCGGTGCCCGACGATCCGGCCCTCAACACATGCCTGCTCACCTATGCGAGCGACCTGACGTTGCTGGGCTCGGCGCTGATACCGCACGGGGTGCTGATCGGCTCCCCTCGCGTGCAGGCCGCCTCGCTGGACCATGCGGCGTGGTTCCACCAACCGGTGCGAGCCGCCGACTGGCTGTTGTACGACCAGGTCTCCCCGGTGGCCACCGGGGCGCGGGGGTTCGCCCAGGCACGCATCTTCGGCGCCGACGGCAGGTTGGTCGCATCGGTCGCCCAAGAGGGACTGATCCGACAGTCTCGAGGGGGCTGATCCGCGACGGCGGCGGCTGTCGTCACCTCAGAGGGGACGCACCCGCGCCACCAGATGCTGGTGGGTGGCGTCGGTGGACACCACGCCGAGCAGGTGATCGCCCTGGGCAGAGTTGTCCTGCCCGAACAGCACCTGCGCCGGCAGCAGTACAGGATGCCGAAAAGTCATCTCGCAGTGGAACGCTGCCGGCAGTCGGGCGCCGACTACCGACAGCGCGCGGGCTGCCGTCCACACCCATGCGCGATGGCGCGGGGGAAGCCGAACGTCCTGGCTGTCAGCCGGCTCAGGTGGATCGGGTTGCGGTCTCCGGAGACTGCCGCGTAGGCGCGCCCGGTGTGCGCGGGCACCGACCACCGCACTGTGCCCGCTGGGGCATCCACCCCGTCAAGCGGTGAGCTGTCCACGACGTCGCCGCCGGCGATACCTCGGGCGAGCAGCGTCATCGTCTCCTGCCAGACCGTCTCGCCGTGCACGGTGGCGTCGGTCTGGATGTCGATGAGCTGGCCGCGGCGATAGGGGCGCAGGCCCGCAGGCGAGACCGTCAGGTCGTAAGTCTCGCCGACCAGCAATGGGCGATGCTGGGTGAGGCGGTGCTGCACATGCACCAGGCCCATGGCTGCGAACCCGAACCGCCTATCGGTCAGCAGCGCCAATTGCGGCCCGAACGCCGCCAGGTGCGGAAAGAGCGCGGGCAGTCGATCAGCCAGCAGCCCATCGGTGATCCGCACGTACGTTGCCAGTTGGTCGAGGTCGGTGCGCACGCCGAGGCGACGAACCTGCAGGTCGGGCAGCCGGTCGGCTGGCCGACCTGAGCCGCGCAGCCGGGGCAGCGATCCGCCGACCGCCCGGCCGTACAGCCGGGTGGTCGAGGGTGCTGCGGTGTAGGTGATGACGTCCATCGGCAAGTCAGGCCCCCAGCAGGCTCTGACCGCAGACGCGGATCACGTTGCCGCTCACCGCGGCGGAGCCAGGGGCGGCGAGCCAACCGACCGCCTCGGCCACATCGACCGGCAGGCCACCTTGGGTGAGGGAGTTCATCCTCCGCCCAGCCTCGCGCAGCAGCAGCGGCACCGCCGCGGTCATCTGGGTCTCGATGAAGCCGGGTGCGACCGCGTTCACGATCACCTGCAGGCGGGCGGCCGGCTCGGCCAAGGCGTCGACCAGCCCGATGATGCCCGCCTTGGAGGTGGCGTAGTTGGTCTGACCGTCGTTGCCGGCGATGCCCGCAATCGATGACACTCCCACCACGGCACCGCCCGGTCGCAGCACGCCGGTGTCCAGCAGGTGCTCGGTGATCCGCAAGGGCGCGCCGAGGTTGATGTCCACGACCGGGTTCCACAGGTCGGAGCGCATGCTCGCCAACCGCTTGTCCCTGGTGATGCCGGCATTGTGTACAACGACGTCCACCCCGCCGTGCCGGTCGCGCAGGTGCCGAGCGATGCGCTGCGGGGCGTCCGCCGCGGTGACGTCGAGAGCGATCCAGTCACCCTCGACGTCACGGCTCAGCGTCTGCAGGGCGGAGGCCTGCGCGGCCACATCGACCGAGATCACCGTGGCACCGTCGCGGTGCAGCACCCTCGCCATCGACTCGCCGATCCCGCGGGCGGCGCCGGTGACCAGCACCACCCGGCCGCGCAGCGGCTGCTCTCGGTCGTGGGTGGCGGGGCTGTCCGGCACCCCATGGCTGCCGACCCGCACGACCTGCCCCGAGACGTACGCCGACCGGGGCGACAGCAGGAACGCCAGCGTGGATGCCAACTGCTGGTGCGCCGCCTCGGCGACGAGAACCAGCTGCACGGTGGCGCCGCGTCGCATCTCCCTGGCCAGCGAGCGGGTGAATCCCTCCAGCGCTCGTTGTGCGACAACCCGGGCAGGCTCGGCCCCCGCCGCCGGCATGGCGCCGAGCAGCAGCACGCGGGCACACGGCTCGAGACGGCGCACCAGCGGCCGGAAAAACTCAGGCAGCGCTGCCAGGCCATCGACGTCGGCGATGCCGCTGGCGTCGAAGACCACCGCCTTGATCTGCTGGTCAGGCGCCAGACCCGGCGCGGCGCAGGGTGACACGCCGATCGCGGCGAGCTGCTGCTGGACCGGCTCGACAAGCGGGCTGGTGTGGGCCCCGCCGACCACCACGGTGCCCGTCACCACCGGGCTGTCAGCGCTCCAGCGCTCAAGCCGCGGTGGGTCCGGCAGACCCAGACGGGTCGCCAGGATGCGGCCGACGGGGGTGCCCATGACGGACTGGTAGCGGTCGTTCACGCCGGTGTGTCCCATCTCTCCGGGCGGCTGTCTCGAAAGCGAACCTAACTGACGAGTAACTTACGGGGACTGCGGGGCCAAACGGCACCGCCGCCGTCAGCACGGAGGTGCAGCCGTCATGCCCCGTTCCTCGACCGTCCGCCGAGTCGCCATCGTCGGCGGCAACCGGATCCCGTTCGCGCGCTCGAACAAGCAGTACGCCCGAGCGTCGAACATCGACATGCTGACCACCGCGATCGACGGCCTGGCCCGGCGGTACGGGCTGGCCGACGAGCGGGTCGGTGAGGTCGTTGCCGGGGCGGTCCTCAAGCACAGCCGAGACTTCAACCTCACCCGCGAGGCGGTGCTGGGTTCGGTGCTGGCACCCAGCACCCCCGCCTACGACCTGCAGCAGGCCTGTGACACCGGCCTGCAAGCCGTCCTGTCGGTGGCCAACAAGATCGCCCTCGGCCACATCGAGGTGGGCATCGCCGGCGGCACCGACACCACGTCGGACGCGCCGATCACAGTCAGCGAGCCGCTCCGTCAGGTGTTGCTTGCAGCGAGTCGGGCCCGCACCCCGCAGGGCAGAGTCAAGGCACTGCTCGGCCTGCGGCCGGGGCATCTCATCCCCGCCGGACCGCAGAGCAAGGAGCCCCGCACGGGGCTGTCGATGGGGGAGTCCGCGGCGCTGACCGCCGTCGAGTGGCAGATCGGCCGCGAGGAGCAGGACGCGCTGGCGGTGGCCTCGCATCACCGGCTGGCCGCCGCGTACGAGCGTGGCTTCTTCGACGACCTGGTCACCCCGTACCTCGGTCTGGAACGCGACGGCAACCTGCGCGCGGACACCTCGGCGGAGACGCTGGCGGGGATGCGTCCGGTGTTCGGCACGGGGGAGTCGGCCACGATGACCGCCGGCAACTCGACCCCGCTGACCGACGGGGCGTCGGTGGTGCTGCTGTGCTCCGAAGACGAGGCCAAGCGGCGGGGCTGGGAGCCGTGGGCCTACCTGACCGAGCACGAGACTGCGGCGGTCGACTACGTGCACGGCGCGGAGGGGCTGCTGATGGCGCCCGCGTACGCGATGCCACGGATGCTGGACCGGGCTGGGCTGGCATTGCAGGAGTGTGACTTCGTCGAGATCCACGAGGCGTTCGCTTCGCAGGTGCTCACCACGCTGCGTGCCTGGGAAGACCCCATCTTCTGCAAGGAGCGGCTGGGTCGTGATGCTCCGCTCGGCTCGGTGGACCGCGACCGGCTGAACGTCGCCGGATCGTCGCTGGCTGCCGGGCACCCGTTTGCTGCGACCGGCGGGCGGATCGTCGCCACCCTCGCCAAACTGCTGTACGAGCGGGGCTCGGGCCGTGGTGCCATCTCGATCTGCGCCGCAGGTGGACAAGGGGTGACGGCGATCCTGGAGCGCTGAAACGCCGCCAGCGTGGGTTCGGTCCGTTCGGCTGGCCGATATCGGCTGACTGGACCGCGCAGGTACATCGTTCGGCGCCCAGTGATGCTTTGGCAACTCCGAGTAATTACCGTTTGCCTGGTAGGCGCCTCATGCTCGCTATCGGGAGGACCCCCATGTTCGCTCACCCAGCAACCCGCACCCGGCGGTGCGCGGTCGCTCTGGCCGTTGCCGGACTCACCGGCACCGGCCTGGTTGCCGTCTCGGCGCTACCCGCGCAGGCCGCGCCGGCAGAACGGGTCACAAACTTCAGCTTTGACGCCCAGTCGTACGGTTCCAAGACCAAGAACAACCCCAACGCCGACTCGGGCGCCACCGCGCTGTCGTTCCTCGGGTGCACCCGGGTGGTCCCGCGGAGCCGGGAGAACTTCACCGCCGCGACCGGAGACGGCGACGGCGTGCAGCTCAACAACGTGAGCACGCGCAACTTCACCCAGGAGGCAGGCAGCCAGGTATCGGTGGTTTCGACGGTCCAGATCGAGGACGGCACCCTGGCCGGTGGAGCGGTCGCCTTCAGTAACGCCCAAGGGAAGGTGTTCAGCGCGAACAACCGCGACGGCTACGTCTCTCGTACCAGCTCCAGCATCGGTACCCTGACGATCGGTGGAGTCCCCATCGACCTGCCCACCGACGGGCAGGAGCAGTCGTTCCCGGTCGTCGCGACCGACGGCGGGAGCACCGGCACGCTCACCGTCAACTACCAGGTCAAGCGCAGCAACCAGCGCGCGGCCCTCGGCGGGGTGAACGTGCTGCGCTACCAGGAGGACGGCTCTGGCGGCACCATCGAGAAGGTGGGCCGGGCGTTCTCCCGCATCGACGGCAACGTCGAGGGCGGCATCTTCGGCGGTCAGGCGTTCGGCACCAAGTCGCGCACCGGGACGATCGCGCAGACCGGTCAGTCGGCCAAGCAGCCGATGCCGTGCCCGGGCACCAACGGCGAGGTGCTCGAGACCCGGCAGGGCCGCGCCACGGCCGACTTCGGCGTGGTCGGCGAGCAGATCTCCTCGGCCTTCGGCGAACAGAACGGCCGGAACTCGGCCGACGGGTTCACCCTCAGCCGCATCGACCGCGTCGGGTTCAGCGGCGGCACGCTGGTGTTCAGGAACATCGTGGCCCGCGCCCGGGTCGTCCGCCAGGCCGACGGGGACGTCAACCGCACAGCCAAGGAGACAGGGGTCGGCAGCATCCTGGTCAACGGCGAGGAGCAGCCGACCCCGGCCGCCGGCGAGGAGCAGCAGGTCGCAGGCGTGGGCAGCTACCGGGTCAAGGTGGTGAACAAGTCACGCATCGGCCTGGACGTGACGGCGGTGGTCGTCACGCTGAACAACGGCACACCGGCCGACACCAGCGACGACACCGTGGCCGAGCTTGGTAACGCCCGGCTCGAGATCAAGCGGGGCTGACCCAGCACTGCTATACGACGGCCGCGGCCTGGCGGTGCTTCACGTCAGCAGCGCCCGGACGGTATCGAGTGTGTCGACCCCACCCGGTCCCTTGTCGTCTCGGTAGCGCAGCACCCGGGCGAACCGCAGCGCGACCCCGCCGGGGTAGCGGGTGGATCTCTGCACGCCGTCGACGGCGATCTCGACCACCAGCTCGGGACGCACCCAAACGACATAGCCGGAGCGGCCCACCTCGCGGGCGAGCAGCTGCTCGGTCTGCCAGCCCAGCAGCTGGTCGGTCAGGCCCTTGAAGGTCTTGCCGAGCATGACGAAGTCGTCTGGTCCGGTGGGCGCGGTCACGTCGTCGCGGCGGGCGCCGAGGTGCAGGTTGGACAGCCGGCCGGTGCGCCGCCCGTGCCCCCACTCGGCGGCGAGCACCACCAGGTCGAGAGTGTGCCGGGGCTTGACCTTGACCCAGGCGGCGCCGCGGCGGCCGGCCTCATACGGCGCATCCGGCGCCTTGAGCACGACCCCCTCGTGGCCCTGGCGGATCGCGTCGGCGAAAAAGCCCGCAGCTGTCGACCGGTCGGCGGTGCGCAGTCGGGGCACGAGCAGGTCGGGCGGTGCCAACGCCGCCAGCAGGTCGGCGCGGGTGGTCAAGGGCTCGGGGAGCAGGTCACGCCCGTCGAGGTGCAGCAGGTCAAACAGGTACGTCGACAACGGCGTGGTCGTCCGCAGCGTCGCCACGTCGCCTCGCGACGCCGTCCGCGCCGCGGTGACCTGAAACGGTTGCGGACGGCCGTCGGGTCGCAGCGCCACCGCCTCACCGTCAACAACGAGACGGTCCGCTGGCAGGGCGCGCACCTGCTCGACCACCTCGGGCAGCCGGTCAGTGATGTCGTCGAGCGTCCTGGTCACCACCAGCACGTCCGAACCGCTCTTATGGGCCTGGATGCGGATGCCGTCGAGCTTGGCGTCCACCAGCACCGGTCCGCCGCCCGACGCCAGCCGGTCGAGAGCGGCGTCCACGTCTGGTGCGGATGCGGCCAGCATCGGCCGCACCGGACGGCCGACCTGCAGGGTGGCGGCCAGCAACCCGTCGACACCGTGGGTGGTGGCGACCCGGGCCGCCGCCGCCGACGACCCAAGCAACATTGCGGCGCGTCGCACGACCGCGGCCGGGACGGCCAGCGCGTCGGCGAGCGCCTCGAGCACCAGCGCATCCAGCGCCCCCTGTCGCACCTCGCCGACGAGCAGGCGACGCAGCAGGTCCTGCTCGGCGGCGGTGGCCCGGCCCAGCAGCGTCTCGAGCGCCGTCCGGCGCGCCTGCTGACTGCCGCTGCCGGACGTCGCCGCGATCTCGGCCAACGCGGTATCGACCTCCAACAAGGTCAACGACGGCAAGCCGGCCGGGGCAGGCGGGTCCCCCAGCGAGCGCCAGCCGATGCCGGTGCGGCGCTGCCGCAGCTCGCCGGCGAGGTAGGCGACGGCGATCTCGATCTCGATCTCGTCGGAGTCCGCCGCGCGCAACAGGTGGGCCAGCAGGGCGCGCTTGGCGGTGCGGGCGGGGTTGCCTGCCACGGTCCGCGAGGTCTCGACCAGCTCGGCGAACAGCACAGCCCCATCATTGCGGCGAGCGCCGACAGCCGCTTCGGTCGACGGTGACCGACGCAGTGGTCGGTCGCTCGGCGATACTCGACGCGTGCTGCAGATGACGCGGTGTTGGCGTCCCGGGCGCCCGGTGCCGGTGCTGACCATCTGGGCGACGCTGCGGCGGGGAGCTGGCGACCCAGCGTTCATCCTCGACCGTGCGGTGGTGTGGCGCTCTCTGCGGACACCCGAGGGTGCGGCCACGTTGCAGGTCGAAACCCGTGCCGCCGGTGCCGAGGTGCACGCACGCTCGTGGGGGCCGGGTGCGGTGTGGACGCTGGACCGGCTGCCGCAGATGCTCGGCGACGACGACGTTGGTGCCGGTGACTTCAGGGGCGACACCTTCGGCAATGGGCTCGGGTGCGGCGACTCCTTTCTGCGGGGGGCGATCCGGCGGCATCCGCACTGGCGGGTGCCGCGGACCGACCTGGTGTTCGAAGCGCTGCTGGCCGCCGTGCTTGAGCAGAAGGTCACCGGACAGGAGGCGTGGGCTGGCTGGCGGGCGTTGCTGCGCGGGTTTGGTGAGCCTGCTCCCGGTCCCGGTGCGGAGCGGGGCCTGTGGGTCACCCCCACACCCGCGACCGTCGCGGCAATCCCCTCCTGGGAGTGGCTGCGGCTGCCGGTCGACCCGGCTCGGTCCCGCACGGCGGTGCTGGCCGCGCGGCTGGCGACCTCGCTAGAGCGGACTGTCGGACTGCCGGCCACCGAGGTCGAGCGTCGGCTGTGCAGCCTCCAGGGGGTCGGGCGGTGGACGGCTGCCGAGGTGCGGCAGCGGGCGCACGGTGATGCCGATGCGGTGAGCTTCGGTGACTTGCACGTGCCTGCAGACATTGGCCATACCCTCACCGGCCGCCCGGTCGACGATGCCGGCTTGGCCGCCCTGCTGGCGCCGTATCGTCCGCACCGCTACCGGGTGCAGCGACTGGTCGAGCTATGCGGCGCCAGGACGCCGCGGCGGGGACCCCGGATGGCACCCAGGCGGCACCTGCCGACGCGCTACCGCTAACCGGCGTGCCCGGCGTCTGTCGGTGCCCGGTCGTAGGCTGATCGGCATGAGAGCAGTAAACGATCTGCAGCGTGCGGTGGCGCCTTTCGAGGTGGTCAGCGACTTCCAGCCGTCCGGTGACCAGCCGACAGCCATCGAGGATCTGGCCCGCCGGGTCGAGGCCGGCGAGCAGGATGTTGTGCTGCTCGGCGCCACCGGCACCGGCAAGACCGCGACGGTCGCCTGGCTCGCCGAGCGGCTGCAGCGCCCGATCCTGGTGATGCAGCCCAACAAGACGCTGGCGGCACAGTACGCCAACGAGTTGCGGCACTTCTTCCCCGAGAACGCGGTCGAGTACTTCGTCTCCTACTACGACTATTACCAGCCTGAGGCGTACGTCCCGCAGACCGATACCTACATCGAGAAGGACTCGTCCATCAACGACGAGGTCGAGCGGCTGCGGCACTCGGCGACCTGGTCGTTGCTGACCCGGCGCGACGTGGTGGTGGTCGCGACCGTGTCCTGCATCTATGGGCTTGGCTCGGCCAGCGAGTATCTCAACCGGATGATCCATGTCGAGGTCGGCGCAGAGATGGACCGCGACGGGCTGCTGCGCAAGCTCGTCGACGTGCAGTACGCACGCAATGATCTGGCCGGGACTCGGGGCACGTTCCGGGTGCGCGGTGACACCCTGGAGGTGTTCCCGGTCTACCAAGAGCTCGCCGTGCGGGTGGAGTTCTTTGGCGACGAGATCGAGCGGTTGATGATGATGCACCCGTTGACTGGTGAGATCATCAGCGAGGAGCAGGAGATCTACATCGGTGCGGCGACGCACTACGTGACGGCTCCGGAGAAGATGGAGCAGGCGATCATCAGCATTGAAGCCGAGCTGGAGCAACGACTTGGCGAGCTGGAACGCCAAGGCAAGCTGCTGGAGGCGCAACGGCTGCGGATGCGTACGACCTACGACATCGAGATGATGCGGCAGGTCGGCAGCTGCTCGGGCATCGAGAACTACTCCCGGCACACCGATGGGCGTGTGCAGGGGTCGGCTCCGCACTGCCTGCTCGACTACTTTCCGGCGGACTTCCTGCTGGTCATCGACGAGTCGCACGTGACGGTGCCGCAGATCGGGGGCATGTACGAAGGCGACATGTCCCGCAAACGGACCCTGGTCGAGCACGGTTTCCGGTTGCCGAGCGCGATGGACAACCGGCCGCTGCGCTGGGAGGAGTTCGTTGAGCGGATCGGCCAGACGGTGTATTCTTCGGCCACCCCGGGCTCGTACGAGCTGCACCGCGGCGACGGGGTCGTGCAGCAGATCATCCGGCCGACCGGCCTGGTCGACCCCGAGGTGGTGGTCAAGCCGACCAAGGGCCAGATCGACGACCTGATCCACGAGATCCGGTTGCGCGCCGAGAGGGGCGAGCGGGTCCTGGTCACCACGCTGACCAAGAAGATGTCGGAGGACCTCACCGACTATCTGCTCGAGGCCGGCATCCGCACCCGGTACTTGCACAGCGAGGTCGACACGCTGCGCCGCATCGAGCTGTTGCGCGAGCTGCGGATGGGCGACTTCGACGTACTGGTCGGGATCAACCTGCTGCGCGAGGGGCTCGACCTGCCCGAGGTGAGCCTGGTGGCGATCCTGGACGCCGACAAGGAGGGATTCCTGCGTTCGGGGACCTCGCTGATCCAGACGATCGGACGGGC